>QIMC01000219.1 GCA_003232185.1 Flammeovirgaceae bacterium
TTATCATTGTCCCCAAAATTCTGGTATTTCCTTAGTACTGGATGAAATTAATTCGCAGCGTAAACAAGCTGGTTCCGCTGAAAATAAGGAGCTTGAACAAAAATCTTCGGGTCTTCCAGCCTCATCAGGTGTAACAAATCTGGTTACCTTTTGCTCCTCGGAGGCATAGAAATACCCGAACACTTCTTCATTGGGGTCATTTATACTGAACATATTACCCACAATCTCCCCAGGAGTAGCCTCAAACAATCCTCCTGATAGAGCTACCGCTTGACTTACCTGATCCCAATATTGGTAAGCACCTCTACTGAGCGAATGCTGATTGATGATCAGCAGATAGCCTAAACCAAACCGAACATCCACTTCATCTTCCACAAACAGGAAATTGTCCAAACGATCAGTGTTACCTTCAATACCATTAAAGACTACCACCTTATCAAAATTAAGACCCCGGCTCACAAAACAGGTTGCAGGGCCTGGCCCCGGTCCAGGAACAAATGTTTCATCAACCCGGAAAATAGACTCAAATGTCCACCGAAGTAAAGCTCGCTCTTGTGACTCATCGGTTTCCAAGGAGGTGTTCATAAAAAATTGCATAATCTGCTTTAATTCCCTTTCACCCTCGCCGTCTAACTCCTCCCTTTCAATCATCCTAATTGAAACAGAATCAGCTTTTGGAACTGTATTGAGCCGTTCCAGAGCCGATTGGTATTGAGACCCTTCAGAAGTAGCAACCGATATCATGTAATCTTCTCCGGTTTCAACTAACATATCAGGGTTACCATCATTAATTTCCAATTGGTAGATTCCTTCCTCAACTTCCGGCACAAGTAGTTGACTACCTGCGTTATTCAGAACAAATACCACAGCACCTGTGACGGGATCAGGAAGGCTTCGACCGGCAAAATCAGCAGTGCTAGAAACTCGAACTCGGATAGATGAGGGGCAACCTTTTATCAGTTGTCCCTGAATTACCATTTTTCCAGCGCCTCCACCGGTACCTCCTAAGTCAATTTCATCGATACACCCCCAAACCAATACCATAAGCAATAGGCAGCAGTTTTTACACATTAAGCTGATTTTTCTAGATAATATATTGGGTAGAGTAGTCAATGCTATTGAAGTTCAATGTTGAATGATATAGATGGAAATACACTACCTAAAACAGTAAACTTGTTGGCGGTAGGAAAATCAAACGGCTTTTGAACAAAAAACACCGAATAGGGGTTCTTTCTTCCATATAGATTGTAAATAGAAAAACTCCAACTTGTTTTTATCTTTTTGGACTTGTTATACCCCTGACCCACTGTGTAAGAAATATCAAGTCTGTGAAAATCCGGGATCCGTAGTTGGTTTCTTTCTGAATATATGGGAATAATCAATCCGTTTTCATTTAAATAGCTACCTATTGGTGCAGTAGTGGGTCTTCCCGTGGCATAATTGAAGTTTATTGTAAATGAATGCCGTTCATTTAGTTCAAATATTCCAACCAGTGATATATCATGTGTTCTGTCCAAATTACTTAGGTACCAGTCCCCATTGTTAATCTCTTCCACTTGCCTGTCTGTGCGGGATAGTGTATAACTTATCCACCCGTTCAATGATCCCCTTTTTTTCTTAATACTCAATTCCAATCCATACGATCTGCCTTTTCCTGCCACTAATTCTGTTTCGATATGATCATTCACGTTCAGGTCAGCAAAATCCTTATATTCAATAAGATCATCCATCGAACGATAATAAACTTCGATTGATGTCTCCCAGAGATTTTTTTGGTAGTTCTTAAAAAATCCAATTGAGAAATTATGTGCACGTGTGGGCTCAATATGAGTGTTGCTGAGCTGCCATACACTGGAGGGAGTTGGTGCGGTAAAATTAGAAATTTGATTAATATATTGTACGGTACGGCTATATCCACCTTTTATAGATTCTGTTGGATTCAGACGATATCGAAATGAAAACCTGGGTTCAAGACTATAGTACGTTTCAATCACTTTTCCTTTGTCATATACTATGGTGTCAACAATATTTCCAATGGAGATTGGCAAACCTTCACCGTATTGGTAAACCGTTTTGGGGCCAAGGTACTGATACAGTACGGCCCGAACTCCAGCAGTAAATGACAAGTTACCAGGCCCTGTCCACTCTGATTGTATGAAAAGAGCCGATTCCAGACCCTGCTCGTTTTCCAAGGTTTTTGGTTTCACATTGGAAAACTCGGAAGTAGGCGCTATTGATCCAGGATCTACTTCATAAAATATACTAGAGATTCCCCCCTCCAGTTTTATTCTATCGGATAGATTATAGGTAAGTTGCTCCTTGATTTTATAGTAGGTGACGGAATTATCTAAACGAGAGGCTACGCTCGGGTTCAATTCATACCTGGAACTCTGGTACTCACTGGCAATAATAGACAGATTGGAAAACAATCTTTTATTAATTTGACTTTTAAAGGAAAGTTGCCCAAGAAGGGTTTGGTAATTAAATCCAAATTCATTGCTGAATCTGAATTCGTCATCTGAAGCATAAAAGGATAGTTCTAAGCTGTTATTTTCATTCAGTTTGTGAGCATATCTTATTTGGGCATCATAGAAAAATGAAGAGCTTTGTCTGACATCCGGTGTATTTCCTAATTTTAATACCAGGTCAGCATAACTGTATCTTATTCCAAAATTGAGTGAACTCTTATCCTTTATAATTGGTGTTTCCAGATTCAACCTCCCTGTTATGGGGCTAATTCCTGCTTTTAATCTAAATCTTTGGAAATCACCATTGCGTATTCTTACGTCAAGTGCAGAAGCAAGCCTACCACCATAGTAAGCAGGCATAGTCCCCTTATACAACAAAACACTTTGCACCATGTCTGGGTTAAAAGTGCTCAGGAAACCCAATGCGTGCGATGAGTTTAACAAAATCCCTTCATCCTGCATCACCAGATTTTGGTCCACCTCTCCACCTCTCACATTGAATCCGGAGGACCCCTCGGCTATTTTACTTACTCCCGGCTGTAATAACAGGATTTTCTCAATATCAACTACACCCATAAACACAGGGATTTTATCTATCCCTTTCAAATCCACCCGGGTAACCCCCACCTGAACGCTCTCAATGTTGGCATCTTCAGCTACCGCCTCGATGGTTATCTCTTCCAGATTAAGTACATTTTTACCGAGATCAATCTTAATATTGTCATCACTATACACCCGGAGATTGATGTTCAAACGATCGTATCCAATGTATTGTACAATTAAACTTTGTTTCCCTGTAGGCACTTGAAGTTGGAATTCGCCAGATGAGTTGGTAATGGTCATGCTGCTTGAATTCCCTAGAATAATAGAGGCTCCGACGATCTCTTCTCCGGTAAGATCATCTATTACTTTACCCTTTAGATTAACTATTCCAAATGGTTGAAGTAATCCCTTATTCCCTATAATGGTTTCTTTAGCTTCTGGTACTCCAGAAACAATATCCTCAAAACGGGTATAATATTCAGCGCTATATGATTGATTTAACCTTGATCTGGGACCAACAATTAACGCAAAGTTCCGGTAAATAAGATAACCCAGTGGTGTGTCCTTAAATAATTCAGTCAAGGCCTGATCAAATAGCACATCATCCAGACTTATTGATATTGATTGGCTCAACAAACTGTCGTTGGTGAAAAAGAGTTGAAGCTGCTGGTCTGCAGCTAACTGTCGGACAATTTCCTTTAAGGAGCTGTTCTCAAATTGACCACTGACGCTACCTTGCTTTATAGACTGAGTCCACAAGCTTACAGTGGACGATAAA
>QIMC01000197.1 GCA_003232185.1 Flammeovirgaceae bacterium
CTTTTGTATTACTTTCAGGTGCCAGAAGCAATAAAGGTAAAAAATAAGAGCAACTTTATTACAGGAAAGGTATTGCACATTGAAACCAAAAAGCCTCTGCAGGCCCAGGTAGAATTATTTGATATAAATGCAGACTCATTGAGATCTACGGTTACCTCAGATTCACTTTCAGGTGACTACCTGCAAGTGCTTACTGATGGATCTGAATATGCTTTGTACGTTAGCAAACCTGGATACCTATTTGAAAGCCTGCGTTTTGACTATCAGGAAAGCCATGATCGCGACCCAATCTTCATCGATATATTTTTGCAACCCATAAAAACTGGAATTTCTTCTACCATGAACAATATCTTCTTTGACGTAGATAAATATATAATCATGCAGAAGTCAACTACCGAATTAAACAAAACGGCTATGTTTTTACAAACCAACCCTTCGGTTCGAATCGAAATATCAGGCCATACCGATAATTCAGGAAGTGATTCCCACAATCAACAACTATCTTTGAATCGAGCCAGAGCTGTAAGAGAATTCCTGATTGAACAGGAGATTAACCCCAAACGGCTAAGATTTAAAGGGTATGGTTCCTCTGTTCCTGTTGCCCCGAATGATTCTGAAAGCAATCGACAGCTAAACCGGCGAATAGAATTTAGGATTCTTTAGACGGGAATTATTAGAGTGGTCATTCAGTTAAGGTATAGTGGATAGTTTTTTGAGGAAATGAGACTGGTAGAAATAAAAAGTAGTTAATGGGAAGAATAGTAGTTTTAATGACCTTGTTTTTTGGGTTGGTATTTTCCTTGCTGCATCAGCGACAGGTTGGAAAGACAGAGAATATATTTGATTCAGAAGTTCTTTGGGATCAACATTTGGAAAATATAAAAGGTCAATTGTTGAAAACTGATCAGCCGGATGAATTTGCCAAATACCATTGGATGATACGCACCAGGTCCGGCAGTACTGGACCTGAATATGCTCCCAACTACAAGATTGAACAACTAAAAGCCGCTCAAAAAAATCAACAGGTATTTGCTCAGGCCCGTCGTCAGGCACTGGATTTCATCGAAAGAGGTCCGGGAAATGTTCCTGGCAGAACCAGAGCACTGGTGGTGCTTGACAACGACCCCTCTGGAAACTCCTGGATTGCCGGAGCGGTAGGAGGTGGGGTTTGGCGAACCACCAATGCAGGTGCGTCTTGGACAAACCAAACACCCGATTTGCCAAGCCTGGCAGTATCTGCGTTGGTTGCTAGTGCTTCAGATCCCAATATTATGTATCTGGGTACTGGAGAGTCGTTTGCTGGCCTTAGCGGTATTAGAGGAGATGGTATTTTTAAATCTTTGGATGGAGGCCTCACCTGGGTACAGCTAGCTTCTACCATATCAAATGACGATTTCCAAAATGTGAATCGTATTATTATCCATCCGGGTAATCCTAATATTGTACTGGCTTGTACCAGTAATGATCCAAATTTCTCCTCCTTTAATTCAGGAATATTTAAGTCAACTGATGGCGGAACTAGTTGGATTCGGGTATATAACAGCAGTCGTCGGGTACAACAATTAGTAGCCGCTCCGAATAGTTTCAACGAGCTTTACGCCACTTTAAACAATGGAGGAGTATTGAAATCCACCGATCAGGGTGATTCCTGGGTCAACTCTAGTAATGGCTTGGTACCGAACGGCCGCATTGAAATAGCTATTGCTCCTGCCAATTCCAATCGAATCTACGCCTCGGTAGAAGGAAACGTATCTGGCAGCGATTCCGATCTTTATGTTTCCGAGAATGCTGCTGCTACCTGGGAAATAGTAATTGAAGAGAATGGAGGAGAAAACCTGGACTTTCTGGGGGGACAGGGTAATTACGATAATACAATAACAGTTCACCCCTACAATGAAGATATTGTCTATGTTGGAGGCGTAAACTTGTTTCAGTTCATACTGAAAGCTGGAATAGGGTCAGGAGAGCCTACAGTGTTGGGAGTAGATGCCGGTGAAACCGACCAGTTTATGGACTTTGTGACTTTTGACAGTGGGGTGTTCTTCCAAAGTAAGCTGGCCATTGGCAATATTCCAGATAATGAATTTGTGTCAATTGAGTGGCGATTCGGTCCTGGACTTAGCCAAATGGCGCATCGATTCGAAGTGCCTATTGACGGTGGAACCAACGGCGATGGCGGAGCGGGTGTGCCAGATTCATTATATACTTATGAAGACTATATTGAGGTACCCTTTGAAGTCTGGGACATCGACAACAACAAACAGTTGATGGTTTCCTTCAGGGACCAGCAGAGAGATGGAGTGTTTAATTTGAACCCTCGCGATGAAGATAATGATCCAGGATTATTGACCTCCCGTGAGTATTTCTATGCTCATGCAGTTGATTATAATCCGGATAATCCTGAACCAACCATTATGGTAGATGGAGGGCATGAAGTTAAGCAGATGTATTTTATGTGGCCGGTTTTGGCTATTGGCGCAAGCCCCTGGAACCCCGGTAACCTTCCGGCCTCCAAATTAACCATCAACTATGGTTCGGTAGTTAATCGATTTCGGGAAACTGTAATCATATCAGATGCCTTTAATCAATTGCCCGAAAGTAATGGGATAAACAGGTTTTTCCAAAGTTTTGGCGAAGACAATACCGCAAATCTGGGCCTGCACCCGGACCACCACCAAATCACAGTTCAGAAGGTGAATGATGCTACTGAAACTTTCAGGCTAGTGGTGACCAATGACGGTGGTGTTTACTTTTCCAATACCAATAGTAACCCAGGAGTAAATGATGGAGACTGGATATTTGCCGGCAACGGTTATAATACCAGCCAGTTTTATGGTGCTGATAAAAAGCCTGGTGCCTTTGAGTTCATTGGGGGCATGCAGGACAATGGGACCTATAGATCCCCTTCGGGGCAAGAGTCCAATTCAAGTTCTGCTTACATTCGCCAGGTTGGAGGCGATGGTTTTAAGGCCGCCTGGCATTATACCGACCCCGACAAGATCATCGGAAGCTCACAGTACAATGGGTTTAGACGCACCATCGATGGAGGAGCAACCTGGATCGGTGGCACGGTTGGACTTGAAGACGTTGGAGAAAACAATGCACCATTCATTTCCTGGTTAGCAAACTCTAAAAAAAGTCCGAATATATTATATGCGGTAGGAAGACAGGGTGTTTGGAGGTCTCCCGACTTTGGTGCTTCATGGGAATTGAAGCCAATAAGTTCCGGTTGGGCGTTTAATAATTTGAGCAGAGTAGTGATCTCAGAGGCAGACCCAACTGTGGTCTGGGCAGGAAGTGGCATGACTCCCGCAGCAGGCATCCATTATTCGGAAAACAGTGGTAATGATTTCATCCGGGTTAATAACTATACCAGTGGACCTCTGGGAAACATTACCAACCTGGCAACTCATCCCAATCAAAGGAAAACAGCCTATGCACTGTTTTCATTCTCAGATGGACCTAAAATATTGCGTACCACTGATGGGGGAGATAGCTGGGAAGATATTTCAGGCTTTGGCAACAATGCTGAAAGTAACAATGGGTTTCCTGACGTTCCGGTATTCAGCTTACTGGTGCTTCCTAATAATCCCTCTACCATTTGGGTTGGAACTGAAATTGGATTGGTGGAATCTACTGATAGTGGAGTTACCTGGGCTCTGCGAGAGGACTTTATAAATACTTCAATTTGGGATATGAAGGCGGTGGACGATCAGGTAATCCTGGCTACCCATGGCAGGGGTTTATGGTCGGTAACTATTGATGG
>QIMC01000098.1 GCA_003232185.1 Flammeovirgaceae bacterium
AATTCCTGACAACTCACCTGTTAATAGCTAAGTTTTAATTTTGGGCAGAGAATTTATAAACTATAATTTGCTCATATTGGTCTCCCGGATTCAGCTCTACTTGTAGCGCCGTAAACAATTACATCATAGTCAGGTTGCTGTGCGGATATTTCTGAAGTTATCACTAACATCAAAAATCCAACGATATAACATTTAATAATTTTGTTCATAAAAAAATTATAAAATCATTCTTCATTATCTCTTGCTCTTGGTCCATAATGCGGCAACGCCTGACCAGCTTCATAAGCACCACAGTCAGGCGCTTTACCAATAAAACCATCATTTATGTTTGGAATATGAATGCCTGCATCCACCACACGCGATCCTGCCAGAGGTCTTAAATCCGGTGTCGCTCTTTCTGGTGTTGGGGGAAGTGGAAATTCAACATTATCAAAAACCTTAAACATATCAATATCCTCAATACCATGTTCCTCTACTTCTGAAAACGGTTTGTCACCTATCATTGCCACATATACGGTATCGACTACTCCTACGGCATCATAATCAAAGCTACTGTTAGGCCCAGGACCTTTAATATGTGCGGCATAGGGCTTGCCTGCACCATAATCTCCCCATATTCCACCTCCGGTTAGGCCTCCAATGGCCAGGTTATTTCTAAAATAGGTAAAATCACTACCTGCTTCATTTCCTGCCAGACCCGCACCTACCTTAATCACAGTATTGTGCAATACCACATCACCATAGCTGTCTCGTTTCAGTTTAAAAGCTGCATGGATAATGTTATACATGGCATTTCGGACAAAATAAGTAGGCCCTCCTAAACCAGGCTGTGAGCTTAGCCCTACAAAACAGTTGGTAAGCCTGTTGTTATAAACCCGGACATTTGACAAACAAAAATCTGCCTCAATTCCATCATCCAAACCCATATATACATCATTATTATGAATATCAAAGGAAATTTGCTCTGTAGCACCAGTACCTCCATGTATCGAATTGGGTCTTTCTTCCATGGTTGAAATACAATCCCGAAACCCGGTTACTTTGTTATAACAAATCACATTTCCAGCGCCTGTCATTTGTATTCCTTCCCCGATGGTTGCGCCATAATCCTGCCCATGGGCCCCCATGATTTCAGGAATCCACTCGCCCATACCTGTTAATGTGTTGTCACTTATGTAGGAATTAATGGCTCCCGGGAAATAGGCCACAATACCAAAGTCAGCATTGATCGTACAATGCCAAACCACACAATTCTGTGAACCACCCATTCGAATGCCAATCCCATCCTCCACTAAATTATCAATCTGTATCCCTTCAACAAATACCCATTTTTTGTTTCGTAGGTCAACGGATCTAAACTTTGCTATTCCTTGAGTGCTACGATAAACCACTGGTTTTTCTTTTGTTCCGCTTTTGGTCTGTAGTGTATCATAATTACCTGCTGGCAGCTCGATAATTTCAGCCTTGGCTCCATACCGGGGCATTGGTCGCGTATGTGCTTCGATAAGTTGTTCAGCGCTTCCGCCATCTTGATCATTTAACTGAAGTTTTATTTCATAATTAGTATCGGGTTGCAGATTAAAAATACTTCCTGAATGTTTATTCTTCCATGAGAAATTCTCCTTATCTCCAGCGGGAACACGCCTTAGGGACATCCCTTGATTCCATTCCACTGTACCATTTTCTCTAAAATGAACAGAAACAACCCCATTTAGATTTTCGTCTCCCTGGATAGACCACTCAATGGCCAGATTGTTAATGGTAGGATAAGGTATGGTGATTTCTCCTGGGATAGTTTGATTCAGTGAGCTATTTGAGGAATCTTGCACTGAGCAAGCTATAAATAGCGGGATGAGTATTATAATGTATCCTAATGTAGTAGTACTAAAGTTTGCTAAATTCATGTGTTGTGTGTTAATAAGTGACAAGACTCTGGAAAGTCAACAATAAACTACCTCGATGCAAGCATACGAGGTAGTTTATTGAGTTTGCATTGAAAACATCCTGAATTCCGACCCAAAGGGTCGGGGAATTAAACCAAATCATCTCGTCCGCCGAGCTCCTTCGTCGTAGCCGACTTCGGCGATGACGCAAGCGAACGCGAAGGAGGGTTAAATCATGTACGCTAATTAGTATCATCAATCGCCAGGGGAAAATGGCTCGATGGTGTTCTGGAATCTTGCATTAACTTTTCTAACTCTTCAACTTTCTCAGGATAATCTGCAGCTACATCATTTTTCTCGCCGATATCGGTTGAAAGATCATACAATTCCATAGGATGATTCGAGTCATTTTTGGCATTCAGTTTCACGGCCTTCCATTTACCTTGTCGAATAGCCTGAGCTCCTTTCCCTTCATGAAATTCCCAATATAAACTTGAGTGTTTATCCTGATCGTCAATTCCCAACAAAGTAGGGACAATAGAAATACCATCAGTGTTGTCAATCGCGGGCTGACCTGCCAGATCCAACATTGTTGCCAAAATATCCCAGAATCCCCCCAGGTGGTTAGAAATACTTCCAGCAGCTATGTGCCCAGGCCATTTCACAATGAATGGCTCCCTGATTCCACCCTCGTATAAATCTCTTTTGGCACCTCTCAAAGGTCCACTGCTATTAAAGAATGTAGTGGTTGACATATTCTTCATGGGTCCATTATCAGATGTGAAAAATATCAAGGTATTTTCCTCGAGTCCTAATTCTTTAAGCAAGGTCAGGATCTGTCCGATACCCTGATCCATCCTGGTGATCATGGCTGCATAATCCTTTTCCTTTCTCGCCCAGTCTTTGTCTGAATACATCCCCTGTGTCGGTACCTCAAATCGAAGGCTGTCCACCTGCTCTCCATTATCATGGGGAATAGTTAAGGGCAGATATAGGAAAAAAATGCGCTCCTTATTCTGATCTATATATCCCAAAGCATCTTCCATAAACAAGTCATGGCTGTATTCTTTCTGCTTTATAGAATAGCTGCCTAGTCCGTCATGCCAGCTGGTAGAATCAAGATAATGGACTTCATTGCTAAGCAATACCTTCTCACCATTTCTCCATAAATACTCAGGATAATAATTGTGGGCCAACACCTGATCGGTATATCCAAAAAAGTAATCCCAGCCCTGTTTCAATGGATCTCCACTGGTTCCAGGCTCTCCCAGTCCCCACTTACCAATCATTCCTGTTTGATAGCCAGCATTTTGCATATACTGAGCTACTGTTGTAACTGAGTCTGGAAGCGGCAATTGACCTTGTCTATAACCAAATTGCTTATTTCCCCTTACCGGTGTATGTCCGTTGTGAAGTCCTGTCATCAACACAGATCTCGAGGGGGCGCAAACCGAAGTTCCGGAATAAAATTGGGTAAACTTCATGCCTTCCGCCGCCAACTGATCAATATTTGGAGTTTGAATTAATTCCTGTCCATAGGCGCCAACATCTCCATAACCCAAATCATCGGCCAGTATAAAAATAATATTGGGTGTAGGATGATTTTCTTCCGGGACTGTTTTGGATTGACAGGCTAAGAATATCAATGTAATAAAGCAGAATCCTGGGTACTTAAAAACGTAGTTGAGCATTCTAATAGGGTTTGAATACACTATAATACACATCCAGGTGGCTCAATTCACAGAAAAATGCGTGAATTTTCATTCCCATTCATAAATTTCTACCATTCTACGAAGATTTGAGGCTGGTTGAGTCGGGATTAATGGGGCCGGTGATCATTTCCGTTGGAAACGCAATTACAAATTAGCA
>QIMC01000364.1 GCA_003232185.1 Flammeovirgaceae bacterium
TATCGTTCGTTACACTAGTAACCGGTGTGGCTGGCTTCCTTGGGTCAAATTTGTTGGATAGGCTTTTGCAAGCTCATCAAGTAGTAGGTATTGACAACCTATCCATGGGTAGCTTGGAAAATATCAAAAATTAGCTAAATCATCCCAGTTTCCAGTTTATTTAGAATGATGTTGTTGATTTGTCCACATTTCAATCTTTACCAGAGGATTTTGATATAATTATCCATCTAGCCGCATTTAAAATACCACGTTATGGGAACGCAGTTGGCACATTGAAAATTATTACCATTGGCTCTCAAAACGTGCTGGAGTTTGCTCGAAAAACTCAATGTAAATGCATTTTGGCTTCCACATCAGATGTTTATGGCATGAGCCCTGATATTCCTTTCACGGAAGATGGGAATTGCCTCATTGGTGACACTAAAGTCCCACGTTGGGCATATGCAGTTTCTAAATTGTATGATGAGCATTTGGTATTGGCGTATATGGAGGACTACGGATTCCCGGTGTCTATTCTAAGGTTTTTCGGATCGTATGGGCCTAACCAGCACTTGTCCTGGTGGGGTGGCCCCCAATCTGTTTTTATAGATTGCATATTAAATGACAAAGTCATTCCTATCCACGGTGATGGGTCCCAAACCAGAACCTTTACTTATGTAGCGGAGCCTAGATTGGACTATTTAAGTATTTGTTCACCCAATTATTTACATGATGCACATATTCGTTTGGCGCTGCGACTGGGGGCTCATGCCATTTGTGAAAAGCCTCTGGTGGCTAACCCTTGGCACTTGGATGCGTTAAAAGAACTTGAATCGGAATCCAACAAACGAGTATTTGGAATACTCCAAGTACGACTGCACCCCGCCATTAGCCAGCTTAAGAAGCAAATTGAAAATTACCCAAGAAACTCCAAATACCAGGTGAGTCTTACATACTGTGCCTCAAGAGGGCCCTGGTACAACTATTCCTGGAAAGGAGATGAAGACAAATCAGGTGGGATCGCCACTAACATAGGGTTTCATTTTTTCGATTTACTGATATGGCTTTTTGGTGATGTACAGGAAAACAAAGTGCATTTGATAGAACCGAATCGGATGGCTGGTGCTATTGAGCTTAGTAAAGCAAATGTGTCGTGGTTTCTTTCCACAGAAAGGAAAGACCTACCAGAGCATATCCAAAAAAAACAAAGACCTACCTACCGGTCGATTATTATAGATGACCGCGAGCTGGAGTTTAGCAGCGGCTTTAACGATTTGCATACGGTTAGTTATACAAATATTTTAGCAGGCCATGGGTTTGATATGACAGATGCCAGACCCGCAATCGAACTAGTTTACAGGATTAGAAATTCTAAGGTTACTTCAAATTTGGACAACTTACATCCGTTTGTTAAGAGTTGTGGATAATATGCTGCGGCTTGCTAATAAAAAGTGGATATTACTTTTCATTGTTTGCTGTCAAATTATCAAGAATGCATTTTGTTAGCACTTGATAGCCTTCTTTATTAAAATGTTTCCAGTCTCTTGGCCCATGAAGAAAACTTGTACTGGTATGTTTCCTAATAAATGATCTGGTATCAATAAAATTTATTTTATGTTTTAAACAGGTTTTAGCAATTTCACCAGCGATATAATCACTCCTTTGGCAAAGTTCAGACTCAGTATGAATTCATCTCGACCCTTTACAGCCTGCACTGACACTGACCCTACTACCTCGTAGCACGATAATACACTAGGTACATATATTACATGGATTTGCGATTCCGGTAAGTGATCAGAAAGGAAGTTCAAACTATATTTGAATAACTCTAAACCTATACTAAGTTCATCTTGCGTTAATTCAAGACATGGGCTTTGCAACCTAGCTGGCAGTTGTATTTTCTTATCCCGGAATTTAATCATGTTATGATTACTTTGACTCTCAAAATTGTTATCTTCATCGAGATTAGTCGAGTGTTTTCTGAGGTAGCTTACCACAATATCTTTGAGAAATCGTAAGCCGATTATCCGGGTTTTTATACTCTCTAAATTAGACTTCTTAATTACCTTGTTTACCATGTAATCTGAGAACTTCGTATAATTTAAAGTATCTAGGCTAGAATAATCGAAATAACTGGGCTCCCTGAAATTCAAATCTCTTAGATTATCTGAAAGGTCATTTCCTTCATAAAAATAAACCAGAATTACTTCAGGATCACCGATATCAAATCTTTCTTTAAGTTTTCTTAAAGAAAGATTTGGATGATCGATCAATCCAGTTACACTACTGGCACCTGACTTTCCAAATGAAACTACATCCCGATTTAGCGCTTCCTGAATCAGATGTGATGAGCTATAAGGAGGATTGGTTCGGGGGTCAGAGTTCAAATACCAGTCACCTGCCCCCATAGCGTATGAATCACCTAATATAGCTATGTGATTTCTTGGAACAGCTTCGGCTTTTGAGGATTGACAGATTACTCGAAAGGGTTCCTCGACATAGGTTTGAAGACTTAATGGAAAATATGGAATGAAGAATTTAAAGCTGATTTCAAGAATCAGATACAAAAGAATTAGAGGAATAAATACTGTAATCAGGCTTTTTAAAAAATTAACGGTATATATTCTATTACGGCAAATAATCAACCATAAGCCTAAAATTAAACAAGCTGCATTAAATGTTCGAATTATAAATTTAGCACCATATGAAATTTCTGGCTTACTCGAAAATAATATGGCCAAAAAAAATTCATTTAATAGCCCTCCCAAAACGAGGGCCGCGGTTCCGACCACTATCGGAAGTAGTTGTTGTCGTTTCTTAATGTCCACGTTGCATTGGCTCTTGAAATATATAATTAATTGGAGTAAATGTTTAATTAGTCCAACTGAAATTCTTCCTGCCATTTATTATCTGAAAATTCCGGCTGATCACTTTTAGTAAAAAGGAAATTGCCAATCACCAGATAATCCATCTCCGTTCTCATAAAACATCGATAGGCGTCATCCGGAGTGCATATTATAGGTTCTCCCCTTACATTGAAACTTGTATTAACTACTAGTCCATACCCTGTACGTTCTTTAAATGAACTTATAAGTTGCCAATATATGGGATTGGTTTCTTTATTTACACTTTGTACTCTGGCAGAATAATCTACATGGGTAATAGCGGGAATATCAGATCTATGGTAATACAATCTATCATACATGGTCATATCTTCATATCCATCGGGTGGTGTATTCCGGCGATCTTCATTAACTGGCATTACCAACAGCATGTATGGCGAGGGTACATCAATTTGAAAGTAGCACTGAATATCTTCCTCTAACACAGACGGAGCAAACGGTCTGAAACCTTCCCTATATTTTATTTTGAGATTCATTTTCTTTTGCATTTCCGGATTCCTGGCATCACCTAAAATACTTCTGTTACCCAGGGCCCTAGGGCCATATTCCATTTTTCCCTGGAACCAGCCAACTACGTTACCTTTTTCCAACATACCGGCAGTAACATTGGTTAATTCTGTAAAATCCTGGTAATGGGTGAACTTTGCGTTATAGCTGTTACTTAATTTTTTAATGTCCTTCTCCGTAAATTCAGGCCCTAAATAAGAACCCTTCATGGAATCTTTAAATCGCCAAAGATTTTTGAAAAATATTCAGCCACTTTTTCATCATTTAATAGTTTAAAGATAATATCATCACAATCAACTCCATCAAATATTGTTTCGATTATCTTGACCAATTCAAGAAACAAGC
>QIMC01000433.1 GCA_003232185.1 Flammeovirgaceae bacterium
TTTTTGTTTCAATAAGTTATCGACAAACATATTGTACCAATTATGGATGAATCAGGCCTCCTATTTATGAAGTTAACGGGACACTAGTGATCTTTTATATATACTTGCAAAGAACTCAATCACTCTTAGATTAAAGCCTTCATTCAAAGAGTCCCAAGGGGTGTTTCGATTATAGATATCAACAAAATGAAATTCCCTGATACTTTTATTTGCCACCAAAGATACTTCCTCTAGACATTCAACAAGTTGCTTCCTGATATCTTGCACTTCTCCATCAGAAAATATTACTGCTACGTGCGTACGTCGCTCTCCAGTTACAAAACTAGATCCAGTATCTACCTTAGGTCCATAAGTATCGTCAATGACTATATGCACATTGGCCTCTAACAGGTATTGGACGGACGAAGTCCATGTTTAAACACGGTTATTTGCAGTCTATCGTACGGATTTATTGTAGCTGTTAATAACATTATCTCGACCAGTCTCAGCGTGTTTATTTTAATTGTTCAACAAACTAGCATATTTTCTGTATAGCTATCTATATCTATTATCTACAGTGAGGAGCGTGTGAAATGCTGACAATTGCTATCTATCGCTCAAACTATACATCTTCACATCTACTTTGGGTCGGACTGTGGCAATTTCCATCAATCTGAAAATGGCTGCTTCGGAGAGTTCTGAGGTAGTTACTGAATTTTAGTTTTTGTCGGCTACGTCTCGGGAACAGCCAGTTTAGAAGTTCATCGCAAAGGCATCAATAATTATTTTCAAGATGGCCGCCATCGAGGCGTAGCCGACAAAATAAAAAATCACAGAATACCTTAGAATCCTCCAAAGCAGCCATTTTCAGATTGATGAAAATCGTCTCAGTTCGGCCAACAGCAGTCAATTTGTGCGGAAATCAAAACCGCCCACTGGCGGTTTTTAAATAGTCTGCACACGGCAAGAAGTGGTCATTGACCCAGAAATGAAAAACTGCCCCAAAGGGCAGTTACATTTATCATTTCAATTCAAGTAAGCTTTTACCAAAACTTCACTTATTTTAGAGGGTCCCACTTGTTGATTACTGAGTGCAGAAATTGACTGGGCTGCAACAGATTTAGTCGCTGTGTAAGAAATATTTGCAGTAAATGATCCGGCAGTACAATTATATATATACGTACCAGTACCAGAAATCGCATTGTTAGCAATATTGCCATTCATAGTTGCATTAACATCACACGAACCGAGTTGTGGGTCTTGGCAAGTGATCGTAGCACTATCGCTAAATGAATTTCCACTTATAAAGATAGGAGAACCTCCAGAACAAGATGTACTAGACACTAAACCATTAAATGCTACAGAAACTCTGCCATCGTTAGCTACGACCACGGTCATTGGGAGTGACTGAGAAACAGTTCCAGCGTTGCCAGTAGCAACGATTATCGCTGTCCCCTGATATGTGCCAATATTTTCTGGTGAAACGGCACCTCCACCACCACCGCTACTTGAATCGCCACCACCGCCACCACCACCACAACCTGTGAGTAATACCAAAACCACTAGAAAGAAAACAAACTTCTTCATAACCCATCACTCCTGAGTATTATTGTTAGTTTTATTTTTTCTAGAACTGATAATACACACCTTGAATTCAACTTGTAAGTAATTTAAAGGTTGACTTAATGTCTGTTGTGGGTCGATTAAACACCAATTGTCAGCTTTAAAAACATTCGTGAGTTAAATTTCCAGTATCTTATCAATTTTTATTTTATGGCTGGAAATAGAAACTCTTGAATGCTACTTCCAGCCTCATAAAGGCTAAACGTCAGTCTGTTCTGCTATTTCAAGAGCATCATCCACCTCAATACCCAGATATCTGACGGTACTCTCTAGTTTGGTGTGTCCCAGCAATAATTGAATCGCACGGAGGTTCTTTGTTCGTCGATAAATCAACGATGCCTTAGTCCTTCTCATCGAGTGCGTACCATAAGCAGCAGTGTCCAGACCAATCTCTGATATCCAGGAATGCACTATCCTCGCATATTGCCTAGTTGAGATATGTGGTGAATTCAGATAGTGACTTTTGAATAAATAGTCATTAATTGACAGTCTGGCATGAGCCATCCAGTTTGAGATTGCATCTCTTGTTTGTTTTGTTATCTCAAATTGAACAGGCTGCTGTGTCTTCTGCTGCATGATCATCGCTCGTTTTGATACAGTTCCACCGTGGGTGACATCTTTTACACGAAGTTTGACCAAATCACAGCTACGTAGTTTGCTATCGATTGCCAGGTTAAACATAGCTAAATCACGAATACGATTTGCCATCTACAGGCGAATACGGATGGCCCAGACTTCCTTCAGCTTGAGTGGTGGCTTCTGACCAACCAGCTTTCCCTTGTTCCATGGAATGTGTTGTGGTTTGTGGGTTAATAGATACATGGTGATTCCTCTATTAGTTGGTAGGAATCTTAGTATGAACCTGTTTCAATTGATGGATTCAGCCAGAAAACAGGATTTGTAGAACTTCTTGTGTTTTACTATCACTCAATCAAAACAGACAATTAAGGCTTTTTGTAAGAAGCGTGCTGTCGACTCTTAGCGGACAGCAGAATACGAATAAGGACTGAAGGGGAATGTCGAAAACAAGAAATAATCACTATGTTCCCGAGTGGTATCAAAAAGGATTTTTAAAAAACGACAGTAGTAATCTCTGTTATTTAGATCTTTATCCTGACAAAAAAGAACTACCGGACGGAAGACTCATTACTTTCAATGATCGCCATAATTGGCCGACCTCAAGATGTTTCTACCAGACTGACCTATATACAACCTTCTTTGGCAATTACATCAATGATGATATAGAGAAATTTCTATTCGGTAAAATTGATGATTCGGGTGCGAGGGCAATTCGTGCATTCATTGATATCGACATGAGAGGTTGGCACCAGAATTTTTTCAACTTTTTTTCTTATATAGATACACAGAAGCTTCGAACACCCAAAGGTTTAGATTGGATAAGGCAGCAATACCCAAACCTTAGTCAACTTGAATTGATGGTTGAGATGCAGTCCATAAGAAATTTGCATTGTACCTTGTGGACTGAGGGAGTAAGAGAGATTGTTTCCGCTGAGAATTCAGATATAAAGTTCATCATCTCAGATCATCCAGTGACGATATACAACTATGCTTACCCACCCGATAGTGAATTATGTAACTATCCCAATGACCCATCAATTGCATTAAATGCAAGTCAAACAATATTTCCATTAAGTAGAGATCATTGTCTGTTACTCACGAATCTTGAATATGCGAAAGCTCCTGATTCCGTTGATCCAACTGAAAAAAGAACACACGCCAAGCTCATGCGGCAAAGTATAGTGCGTACTGATAAATATATCAGATCAAGACAATTTAATAGAGATCAGGTCGCTGCGATTAATATGGTGATTAAAAATCGTGCAAAAAGATATGTCGCGTCAGTTGAAGAGGGATGGCTTTACCCTGAAAAGCACTGCTCTTTTAAGTGGCAAGAATTAAGAAATATTCTCCTGCCGCCTACCGATGAATTGCATCATTTTGACGGAGAAATCTATGTTGGGTATAAAGATGGAAGTACTTACTACCAAGATGCATATGGTCGTGAATATCCTGAAAACGAGCATTTAAAGAAAGACGGCCACAAAAAGAAGATTGGTCGAAATGATCCGTGTGGTTGTGGGAGTGGTAAAAAGTTCAAAAAGTGCTGTGAAGGAAAGCCGGAAAAGAATAGGCCATCCTGGGATGTGCTCAGTATTCGGGAACGCAATATCGTATTGTACAGAGGCGTTTATGAAATTCTGGGATTAAATAAAGGAAAAACTTGGGATGATGTAAGGCGCGAGTTGAGCAATGACCAAATAGTAGACATTCACCAGTTATACTGGTCTCTTTGGCCAATAGAAACGGATTTGTTCAGCTTGTTACCGAAACCTGATGACACGCTGCGGGCTGTTTATACCGGTATGTTAGATCCGAGAGTCATATTGCTTCCACTAGGGGCAGTACCTTACTTTGATGAGGTCATTATTCAGCATCCATTTGTTCATCCCAAAGCAGTTAATAAACAATTCAGCCCTATAGAGAATCCTCATCAGCACAAATACCAGGTGTTGAAAAATATCTTGTTGTTCTTGTATTTAGAGCCATTTATTAGGTCGGGTATTGTCAACTTTATTCCAGACCCTTGCGTTTTTGACAACCACCTGCATCGAGAACTACTTAACATGGCTGAGAAGAGACGAGGAAACACGCCAATAAACAAAGAAGAAGCAGAGCGCATGATGGAATTAGGCAAAGACGACTTTGCTAGAACAATGAGGGGACTATCAAAACAACAGTTAAGGAAGCAAATAGCTCAATCGAGTCCAGAATTGTCACAGGAAGAGATTGATGATGTTGTTCAATATATGAAAAGTCTTAATGAGGACGATCCGCTTGCTCTTTTGCAGGATGATCTATATACCCAAGGAGGGCAACTTATGATAAGTAGCATGTCGCCAAATTTTGAGATGGGACTTTTCACGGCACAGGTTACGGGTTCAGCAATTCTTACAGATAGTAGAACTCGTTGGGAAGAAATAAATACAGCACAAGTAAGAAGCAATGGTGTGGCGTCATATCCCTTCAAAGGTGTCTCTGATTTGATCGCTGACAAAAATTTTATATTCTGCGCTGACCCACATAGATCATTCAATCATTCTATACATAATAACGCTGGGAGATTAAGAAAATTGTTTCGAGATATATTAAACGAAGCAAAAAGGGGTGATAATAATCCAGATGCAACCCTAATCAATTTATTTAGAAATGATTTTCAAAAAGGCCTTGATTTAGTGGTGAAAACCATTGATAAGCAGGAAGAATGTTTATTTAGAGGGAAAATGAATTTCTTAATACCGAAAGGTGGTTTTGTCCATAATAACGCACAAAGGCTTCTGCTAAAATCTGGCAGCCAGCATCATTTAGATAACGTCTCGATGGCGATATTTCTCGAGGCTGTCAATTGGTAAGTCAAGGAATCCGCGTCAAGTCTTTCCCGTTGCCTGTAAGTTAAACGCCCGCATTTGACCGAATTGAGACGACTTCCATCAATCTGAAATCATCTGCTCTTGAGATCTCTACAATAATTTCAGATTTTTGAATTTGTCAGCTATGTCTCGAAAGCCGTCACATATTGTCCTTAGTCTCGAACCTTTAATCCTTTGTCTTTCCTTCTCATTTAGCCACTAACCTGATTTATCAA
>QIMC01000077.1 GCA_003232185.1 Flammeovirgaceae bacterium
ACCGATGCAATAGATGAATATGTGAATCCACCATCAAAATCAACTTGTTTTAGTCGGTAATATACTATACCTGGATAGGGATTGCGGTCTTCATAGGAATAGCTTAATAAATCATTGCTGATCCCCGCCCCCGCTATAGTGGCCAAAGTTTCCCAAATCAATTGATTATAAGAAACTGCCCGTTCTATCTGAAAATAATCATTGTTGGTTTCAGAAGCAGTTTGCCAATCCAATAAAACACTGTGTTTTTGAGCAGTTGCTCTAAATGATTTCAGGGTCACAGGCAAAAGGATGGCTCCTTCTATTCTAATGTTATCAAACCGGATAAATTCCGTATCTGCTGAATTGATGGCCTCCATCCTAAGTTCCAGGGTAGTTCCAAAAATACCGGTATGCGACACAGTTGCAAATGACCAGTCAGTATCATTGTCCCTGCAATCACCGCTGTTTATCCCATCATCTCCATATAGTGTATGGCTTCCACAAGTGCCATACAACCCACACCAATCAAGAAAATTTTCAACCAGGTTCCATGCTCCCCCATCAATTCGATAAAGGATGTTGACATAGTCTTCATTGGTCTGGTCAGCGCAGGCATCAAGACCAAAATATAGCCCTTCATGATCCCCTAACTCTGTGATTTCCAATGAAAAACGAATATTGATAAACTCAGAAATGTCAATCTCTTCTGTTTGGAAAAAGACTACCTGGTTAACATCTCTGGCTTCCATAGCACCCGAGCGAATTTCCCACCAGTCTGCAGTATCAATGCAAGCAACACATCCTCCGGTAACCCAATCCAGATTCGGATTTGCCACATTGTTATTAACGGCTGATGTGGTGCCATCGGAGTAACCGTCAAAGTCCTCTAGCCAAATAGTAACCTGCCCGGTTGCTCTTGCCCAGAAAATCAGCATTAGAACTAACATCAATAACCCACGTCGAACCATCACCATGTGGATGGAAAGATAGGTGACGACAGTTACATTAAATGAGACTGGTAGATAATGACAGCAATAGGCAACTATTTTATTATCTGAATTTTTGAATTTACAGGATATATCCACTCTACACCGCGACTGGTTACCACGGCATCATCCTCTAACGGGATTCGAAGTTTTTTGCCTCCCCATTCTGGAATTTTGGTGTAGGCGAACAACTCGATGGAAAGCAAGTTGGTTTCTTTAAGTTCATAGGTAAGTCGAACCGGGTTAAAGAAGGCAATTGATGGGCCAATTCCATGTCCCCAGTTGCCTACTGAATGACATCCAATAATTACATCTGTAACATCATCCGAGCTGGGTTTGTTGAAATCAATTTTATTAAACCCCGCAGCATCAAGTGCCTGATAAATTTGATCTTCTGCCTGCTGGGCAGTAATACCTGGACGAATATTCGCAACCACTAATTTCCTGGCCTTTATTCCCTGATCAAATGCATTTTGTATGCTGGCGGGTACGGTAATCTCTCCATCTTTCAGTACATAGGCAATACGTTTCATGTCAGTATAAAGGTTCATAAGTTCTACTCCCCAATCAAGCATAAGTATATCACCTCGTTGAATTATTCTATTGGTTGACAGAGCTTCCACTCCGTCCGGCCCGGTGATGTAAACAGAAGGCATTCCAAAAGAAGAGCCCAGATTGTTTTTAAACAATTGATCCATCATCCACCAGGCCACATCTTCCAAAGTGGTAATACCGGGAGTAATTACCTCATTTGAAAACGCTCTTTCCGCTATTTGATAGGAAAACTCACCTGCTTCAGCAAAGGCGGCTAATTCGCTGGCCACTCTGCGCGATCGAAAGTCCGAAGTTAGTTTCTCTGCTGACACAAATCGTTTTGCGTATTTTTTACCAAGAATATCTTCAAGCTCAGCTCTTTCTGAGTAAGAGAGTCCGTCAGCACCACCAAAATTTTTGGATATATTCAAACCAATGTTTTTGGGGTTTCTGGCCTCAATATAAGATTTGAGTTCACTTTCAGCCCCGAAATAATCGAAGGCACCACCTTGCTCTAGTAGATAACCGCCAATTCCCAGGGCAGCTCGCTCAATTTGACCTGCTCCATTGTCAGTGAAAATATAATACCCATTGGTAGAAGTGTACCCTCCACCCATATCAGGATACAATGGATCGTAATTTCCTTCCCGGTTAGTTATGATCCACATGTCAATTTGATTTTCGCGCATCACCTCCGGAAGTATCAGGTCAAATTTGTCGGCCCTTATCTGGTTCATTTTGCGCCAGCGGCGGAATGCTTCCTGCCCATGGCAATCAATTGTTGTACTCCAAGCCAGACAAAAAAGTAGAAGCAGCATGCTTACAGAATGTATCCCTTTTTTCATTGCGGTAAAGTAAAAAAGTTAACCATAATAATACCCATAATCGTTGTAGTATAATTCCTATATTAACTAACAATTAAGCAAAAATAATTATATTATTACAGCCTCTAAATTCCTGCGTATCAATTCTTGTTCTAGCTCAACTAAACTTACCACCATGAAAGCATCGAAAAAATGAAGAAAATTAGTTACCTAGTGTTTACCTGGTTGGCCTTGTTAATATTACCAGGATGTTCCAGTGATGATAATGAGGGGCCGCCCATCAATATTGGCGATCTTATTTTAGAAGGTCTCGTGGGCGACTGGACAGCTACCAGCGCTGAATTTACCACTACCAATGCCAACCCCGTACAAAGTGTTGACGTAGTAGCAGATGGTGGGTTTTGCGACTTGTCAGTGGCTCCAGACCACAGTTTTGCTTTAGTGGTACAAAACCCGGGTGCACCAGACCCTCAACTTACTACTGGTCAATTTTTAGCCAATGGAAATGACATTAACGTGAGATTTGACAATGATCCCAATAACCTGGTGCCGTGGGATTTTACCCTGTCCGAAAATTCACTGATAATGACCGGACCCATGCTTTATGATTTTGAGGATGATGGTGTTTCAGAAGAAGTCTCTGCTAACTTTGAATTTATACCCAGTTAGAGTTACTGTTTGACCAAAACACCCATTCTCAGGGACTATTGCTAATTATCCGGTAATTGCTTATTATCTGTTTTCATTCCTGTAGTTAACAACTTAAGATGTAATCATATGGATTTTACAAACATCAATTACCTGGCGGTGATAGCAAGTGCCTGCTATTAAAATTTGAAATCCCAAAAAACAAATTACCACAAAGTACCAAGCTTCAATTTCCGAGCATCAAAATGAAATATACAGCAATAGACAATACTGACCTAAATATCAGTACATTATGCTTAGGAACAATGACCTGGGGGCAACAGAATACCGAGGCAGATGGTCATCAGCAAATGAGTTATACAGTAGACCAGGGTATCAACTTTTTTGATACCGCTGAAATGTATTCGATCCCGCGCCGTAGTAAATTGCGTGAATGAGTGATTGAGTGATTGAATAAATAATTGAAGGACTGAAGGATTACTGAGTTTGCTGAACCCCATGGCATAGATTTTACGTTAAGAACTACATTCAGTCTGTTTCCACATTATGAAGTTAACCACAGTATTTATTATTCTATTGATATTCGGCTTGATCGACATTTATGTTTACAAGGGGTTTTCCGGTATTGCTCAGTTGTATGCGCCAAGCCACAAGATGCTCATTGCCATACTTTACTGGCTAATCAGTTTGTTATGCCTGGGACTGCTTATTTATGG
>QIMC01000477.1 GCA_003232185.1 Flammeovirgaceae bacterium
ACAAAATAAGGAAATATCCCCCCGCAATAGCCGCCGTCAGAGAACCATAAACCACACTCTTTCTGATAACAATGCGGATGTCCATTAACTGGTGCCTGACAATGGCGTAGGCGATAATACTGGTGTAGGCTATGTTACCCAAATTTCCCATCGGATAAATCTTAATACCAAAGTTATGGAAGAAATTTGTTGAACCAACCAGCCCACCAACAAAAACTGCTATGAAGAAATACCTTAACTGGTTCTTTTCGAAACTTGATTCAGCCCTTCTATATTTTCTAAATATTTCTAATATCCCATAACTGATAAAAATGATGAAATTCCACATATAGAGCTTATATACTACACTTCCTTGAGGACGATATCCCCAAGTGCTTTTAATGAAACCTGTCTCGAAATATCCCATTAAACTAAGAATGACAAGAGCAAATGATATTGTGTAAGCTATGTAAAGTATTTTCCTCTCCTTTCTGTTTTTGCTTCTTATGAAAGCTATAACAAAGTGAAGAAACGCAGGCGGCATGAATAGCATTCCTAAGCGAAATATCCTTGCCCAATACAAAGCAAATATCTCGGTGGGAGCATTTCGTAAACCAAAAACATCAAGATTCCATATTGCTATATAAAAACTCAAGAGGGCAAAAGTCTTATTTACACGATTTTTAGTGTCTTTTATATAAACAAAGGTTCCTAAAGATAGATTAATTATGGCAGCAATAAGCGAGGGAAGAGAATGTACATTTATCGAAATGGCGATATAGACTCCAACAAAAAATACAATAAGTACAACAAAAACGAATCCTTTTTTAAGGTAATTATTAAGATTCATTTTTTTCACAGATTATGTGTGGTGATCAATCTTGAATAAAATTGGTCAAGCATTTCCTCTGAAAGCAAAGAATTTTTCTCCTTACCATTGTCGCAGAAAGTATAGACGCGACGATAGAGATTAATAAAATAATGATAAAATTCTTTCAAAGGTAATTTTGTTGGAAATAATGAGTGGAAAAAATCAAACTTTTCGTAATTATGAGTTACTAAGTCATCGTATCTCTTCTCAAAGAGGTCAGTTCCAGGAAAAGGGGTTAGTACGGTAAATACGGGATGAATAAGGTTCATTTTCACTACATAGTCTCCGAGAGCATCAAAATCTCCTTTAGTATAGTTAGGGTCTATTAAGAAATAGGCTGCAATCTCCACCCCATTTTCTTGCAAAATATGAATAGCTTCTTCATTATTACGGATGGTGTTACGTTTATTACGTGCTTGCAGTTCTTTGTCTCTAAAAGATTCAAATCCAATGAGGATTAAGTCCATCCCAATCTCTTTCCATTTTTCAATTATATCTGGTCGTCGAACGACTGCATCGGAACGAGCATATAGTTTATATATTTTTTTAATATCTTTCTCTTTAATCAAATGATATATCCTTTCCGCTCGCTTGAGGTCATGTAAGGTATTATCATCAGCAAAATCAATATATTTTTCCTCTATGGTTATCAGTTCTTCGACAACGGATTCGGGACTGCGTAGTCTATATTTTCCCCTATTGATTTTCCACATAGCGCAGAAGTCACACTTAAAGGGGCAACCCCGTGAAGTCATCATTGAGGCTAAGGGACGCCATTTACCTCGGGCGTAATGATTCCGGTATTCCTTCGTCAAATCTCTGTTTGGGAAAGGTGATTTATCCAAATCTGCAATTGCTTTTCTGGCTCGATTAAAAAGCAATGTTCCTTCTTGTGGTAAAGCTAAGCCATCTATTTTTCTAAAACTTTCTCCTTTCTCATAAGTGTTTACTAACTCTTGGAAGGTGATCTCCCCCTCTCCAATAACGATAGCATCTATGAATTTCTTGTTGAAATCTTCTGGAACCATAGTGGCATGATGTCCTCCAACAACGGTCAGAATATTACGATTATACTCTTTAACTTTTTGCAATATGCTGTTAACTGTATATACCTCTACAGTATATGCAGTAGTTGCTACAATATCTGGCTGGAAGGTATCCAACTGATGTTCTAAATCGCGATTTAGTCTCATATCAAGCAAGCTAACCTCGTGGTGAGGAATACCTGCAGCTATCGTTTCCAAGGCTAAGGGCTCATTAAGGAAGATGCTTTCTATTCCAATAGTCTTTGAATTAGGAGGAGGTTGTATTAACAATACCTTCATATTTTTTCCTCCCTGACTTTCTTACCTGATTTAACAAACTTTGTGGGATGGATTGCTGCTGGATAACTATATGCTACATCTCTAGCATCTAAATTTACTAAGATAGGACTGGTTCTATCCCAAGATCTGACATTACCTTGGTTCCACAACGTCCACAGTTTCTTTAATCTTTCAAAAATTGATTCGTAGGAATAAACCTGTTGCCTTACCCATGTATATCCGTTGAGTAGTGTTTGGGAATCCATTAGCTTTGGTTTAAAGCAAATATGGCTGTTATCATATCCTGCCCAATCCTTGTGTAGGAGACGATCTTCTTTCTCAAATCTTTGATATAACTCCGTCCCGGGATAAGGAGTAAGAAGGTGAAAAGCAGCTCCAGCCATATTGCTTTCGTTTATGAAATTCACTGTTTTTTCAAAGATAGATTCATCGTCAAAATCGCAACCGAGAATAAACGAACCAAGAACTTCAATACCATAAGACTGTATTTTTTCAACATCTTTCATATATCCTTCTGCCCGAAAGGATTTATCCTTCTTCATTTGTCTTAAGTTAGCTTCCGATATTGATTCAAAACCAATCACTACCCTTTTACAACCACTATCCGCTGCCAGTTTGAGGAGTTCTTCATCCTTGGCCAGACCTATTGCAACTTGAGCCAGAAAGGTTATCTTAAGAGGGATAAGGGTTCTAAACAACTCTCGGGCGTGTCTCTTATTGCCAATGAGGTTATCGTCAGCGAAAAAGAATAGGTTCTGTTGCATATCTTTCAATGACTTGACTTCTTTCACTACCGCCTGTACGGGTTTGCAGCGAGGTTTTCTTCCCAAAAACGTTTTAACTGAACAAAACTCACAATCGTAAGGACAGCCCCTAGTTGTTTGCAATATAGGCATAAAGTAATTCTCGTTTTTTACTAAGTCGTAGCGAGGGATAGGTTGATTAGCTAAAATCGGCTTTTCTTTAGATTTATAAAATTGCTGAAGTTTCTCCTCCCTAAAATCATTAATAAGATTGGCCCATACATTTTCCGCTTCTCCAACGACAACAGCATCAGCATGCTGAATTGCCTCTTTGGGTAACATGGAAGCATGAATTCCTCCTAAAATCACTGTTGCTCCTCTCTTGCGAAATTCATCAGCTATCTCATAAGCACGAGGGGCTAAAAATGTGTTGGAAGTTATTCCTACCAAGTCAATGTCTTTATCAAAATCTATATCTTCAATATTCTCGTCAGTTATGTTAATCTTTACATCTGGTGGCGTTAAGGCAGCAATAGTTGGGAGAGCCAAGAAGGGAATACTATATGTCTTTATGCCTCGCAGGAAAGAAAGAAATCGATGATCCCAGAATTCTCGCTCGTTTCCATCAGTCTTCTTCTTAGGAGAGATTAGCTCGAGTTTTATATTTTTACGTTGCATGTAGTCATTTGCCTCCGGTTAATTCAGTGGGTAGCCTTTGGCTGGAAGAGGGTAGGGGAACACGAAATTTG
>QIMC01000239.1 GCA_003232185.1 Flammeovirgaceae bacterium
GGTGAACCTGAACCAGGCCGCTGTCGCGGGTCGTCGTCAACAGATCCTCAATTGCCTGGGATCCAATGTCGATTTGAATACTGTACTTTATGCCGATATGCAATTGGTATTGCCCAATGATATGCTGTGCAAGGTCGATTGGATGAGCATGGCTCATGGACTGGAAGTAAGGGTGCCATTCCTTGACCATGAATTGGTGAATTTTGTTTTTAAACTACCGGCAACATCAAAAGTCAATCATGGGATGCGCAAAAGAGTGTTGCAAGACGCATTTAAAGATATTCTGCCGGTGGAGTTATATAACAGGCCCAAAAAGGGATTTGAGGTTCCTCTATTAGGTTGGATGCGCTCTGAGCTAGATGGTATAATTAAGAATGAATTGTTAAATGAACGTTTACTAGAGGACCAGGGGCTTTTTGATGTGTCTTATATAAACCAACTAAAAAAGGAGTTACATAGTAGTAACCCTCGGGAAAGCCCAGCTAGAATTTGGGGGTTACTGGTCTTTCAAAAATGGTGGCAAAAACATTTTTAACCCAGATCATTCTGTCAAATATGTTTCATGTTAACATATATAAGTTAATTTCGTACCTAAAATACCGAGAAGTTGCAGGAAAAGTTCAATAGGCTGAATCAAGTACTTAAAGGTGATATTTACCGGGATCGTGCCATGCGGATTTTGTACGCAACTGATGCTTCAGCATACCGGGAGCTACCACTGGCAGTGGCGATCCCCAGAGATGAATCAGACCTGATTCTGTTGGTAAATTTTGCAAAGCAGCATAAAGTTTCATTGATACCTCGTACTGCAGGAACCAGTTTGGCCGGACAGGTGGTGGGAGACGGGATTGTGGTGGATATGAGCAATTATTTCGACAAGGTTTTAGAGGTTAATCCTGAGGAAAAATGGGTAAGAGTGCAGCCGGGATTGGTTCGTGATGATCTCAACAAATCTCTTGCTCCTCATGGATTGATGTTTGGCCCGGAGACCGCTACTGCCAATCGGGCGATGATCGGTGGTATGATTGGCAACAATTCTTGTGGGGCAAACTCAATTATCTATGGTAGTACCAGAGAGCACCTTCTGGAGGCCAGGGTTGTTCTCAGTGATGGCAAGGTAATAACACTGGGCCCATTGACTGATTTGGAGCTGGTGGCAAAATCCAGAGGGGCAGGAACAGCCTCGTCCCTGGAAACCAATATTTATAGTTCGATAAAGTCGCTGCTCTCCGATGAGGAAAACATTGAGCAGATAAAATCAGGCTTCCCAAAATCAAACATACCCAGGCGCAATACCGGTTATGCTTTGGACATGCTATTAAACCTACATCCTTTCAATGAGTCGGGGGCACCGTTTAACCTGTGCAATCTATTGGCGGGGTCCGAAGGCACATTGGCAATGGTCACAGAGGCCAAATTGAATCTGGTACCCTTGCCTCCTAAAGAATGTTGCCTGGTGTGTGTACACTTTGATTCTATACCTGAAAGTCTTTTAGGAAATTTAGTTGCCTTAAAGTACCAGCCATCTGCTTGTGAAATGATGGATCATTATATTCTGGAGTGCACCAAAGAAAACATTGAACAACGCAAAAACCGATTCTTCATAAAAGGAGATCCAAAGGTGATATTGGCCATAGAATTCCGCAGTGAGCATGAATCAGGTTGGCGTGACCGGGCTGATCAAATGATAGTTGAAATGAAGTCCCTGGGATTGGGGCATCATTTTCCAATTATTACCGGAGATGATGTTTCTCGTATTTGGCAATTGCGAAAAGCAGGCTTGGGTTTGTTAGCCAATATTCCGGGACAGGCAAAAGCTGTTCCGGTGATAGAAGATACGGCAGTAGATGTTCAAGAATTACCGCAATATATAGCTGAGTTCAATGAAATATTGAAAAAGCATGGACTGTATGCTGTTCATTACGCCCATGCTGGTACCGGAGAATTACACCTAAGACCCATTTTAAACCTTAAGAGTGCTGAAGGTCAGCGGATGTTCCGGGTTATAGCCGAGGAGATCGCCCATCTGGTAAGAAAATATCGTGGTTCTTTGAGTGGAGAGCATGGTGACGGCCGACTACGTGGAGAATTTATACAATATATGATGGGTGAGCATAACTACCGCCTGTTACAACAGGTGAAAGAAACCTGGGATCCTGACAATATTTTCAACCCTGGTAAGATCGTGAATGCTCCTCCCATGGATCAAAATTTACGGTACAAACCCAATCAAATTACCCGTACCTACGATACCGTTTATAATTTCGAACCATTTGGTGGCATTGTTCAGGCTGCTGAACAATGCAATGGGTCTGGGGATTGCCGCAAAACGGTGCTTAGTGGTGGAACCATGTGTCCAAGCTATATGGCAACCCGCAATGAAAAGGACACCACCAGAGCACGGGCCAATATTTTGCGCGAAGTGCTTACCCAATCTGACCAGGAAAACCCTTTTGTCCATCAGGAAATAAAGGAAGTGATGGATCTTTGCCTATCCTGTAAAGGATGTAAAGCGGAATGTCCCTCTAATGTGGATGTAGCCAAGCTCAAAGCAGAATTCCTGCAACAATATTATAATACGGAAGGGATTCCGTTTCGTACCAGGATCATTGCAGGATTCAACCAAGCCAATCAGTTGGCATCAAGAATTCCTGGAATTTATAATTGGTTCGTTACTAACAAGCTGACGGCTAAATTATTCAAATCAATTGCGGGATTTGCCAATGAAAGACCACTGCCTAAGTTACATGCCACCACCCTGGAACGATGGTTTCGGAATCAACCAATACCTATCTCAAATGGTAAGAAAGTACTACTCTTTTGCGATGAATTTACCAACTTCAATGATACTGATATTGGCATTACCACCATCAAGCTGCTGCAAAGATTGGGGTATCAGGTAGAGATTCCCAGGCACTTAGAAAGTGGAAGGACCTTCATGTCCAAAGGGATGTTAAATCAGGCAAGAAAAATTGCAATAAGCAATGTAGCGCTTTTAAAGGATGTTGTTAATGAAGACACACCTTTAGTTGGAATTGAGCCCTCTGCGATACTTTCCTTTAGAGATGAGTACCTGGCCATGATGCCTGATCAACTGCTGGAAGCGGCGAAATCTATTGCCGCCAATTCATTTACAATTGAGGAGTTTCTGGCTGGAGAAATAGAGAAAGGGCGGATCACCAGCGATACGTTTATTAAGGAGCACCGTTTAATCAGGCTACACGGACATTGCCATCAGAAGGCAATTTCATCAATGGTGCCGACCAAAAAGATGCTTTCATTACCTGTAAATTATACCGTTCTACTCATTCCTTCCGGATGCTGTGGAATGGCTGGGTCTTTTGGCTACGAGAAAGAGCATTATGAATTATCTATGCAGATTGGCGAGTTGGTCTTGTTCCCAACTGTGCGTGAATTGGGCCAGGAAGTATTGATAGCAGCCCCCGGAACCAGTTGCCGTCACCAAATTATGGACGGTACTGGAAGGCAGGCATTGCATCCGGTACAGATTCTTTGGGACGCCCTGATATAGACCCAGAATTGTCATTAGAAATTTACTGTGGCTTCTAATTTACTATCATTCAGGCACGTACTCTTCCGATAGCTATCGGAATGGTACTCAC
>QIMC01000461.1 GCA_003232185.1 Flammeovirgaceae bacterium
CCTGTTTGACAGCAGTCACAGGTTCGGTTGTCCAATTCTACCTCATCAGAAAGTGTTCCGTCTATGTTTAATACTGCCGTTCGAAATGTCATTGTTCCTTTATGTTCGTGGCCTTCAGATGAAGTGTTTCGCCCATCCAACCAGCCCAGTTGAAATGCTCCATCAGAAAGAGGCAGCATGGTTACAAAACCATGTTCGGTAGGTGTACCATCATCATGCGGCACCAGAGGAGTGCTCCAACCTTCCAAAACAAGTTTTCTAACTATGTTAACATCATAGGAAAAATACCCATCTGAGCTTTTAGTGAGAAAATGAGCGATCATATCACCTTTTTCATTAACTGCTACCATGGGATAGTCAGCCCAGTTCACAAACCAATTGGTGCCTCTTGAGATCTCTTTGGCTGGTGACCAGCCCATTTCTTGTCGAGTGGCATACTTAAAAACTGCAGTATCACCATTAGTTTCCACCCATGATAGGTATAATTTATTATCTTTCCCGGTAACTAAGTGCGGCAAACTAGTTGCCGGCCCTGTGGGAGATTCCAATGTCTTGATTTCAAGCAGCATGTTAACCTGCTCACTGGGATTATTATTTACACAGGAAAAGCTTATAATGGATAATAAAAAATAGATCGGCGTCCGAATGCTTAGTAAGTTATCCATACTTCTAACTATTACTGATTTCAAATGAAACTAAAATGTCGTCCCAGCTGACCGATATGGTGCCGCTGTTGTCAGTAACCTCTGTTACTTGGAAGGTTAGCAATTCTACCGGTTGAGTCAGTTTGACAGGCTTGACCAGTAGTCGGACCAGGTCTTTTTCCTGGTCATATTCATCGGCAAGATGTTGATCCCAATTGGTATTAATGATAACCACCCATTCTTGTTCACCTGGTATGGTAAACAGGGCATATTTTCCTGCTTCTATATCAATATTACCAATTTTGACGTTCTTGCTGAAATTAATGACAGTGGCACTATGGGCACCGGTCACCCACACATCTCCATATCCAACCAATCCTCCGAAAACCATGCGTCCTCTTTTACTGGGCGCGTGATATTCAATATGCACATGATTATCACCGATATTTGCCATAGCCATTTTAGGAGGACTTTTGGGCTTGCTTTGGCTGGTGTCAACGATGTGATTGTGTTCTACATTTTCTTGATGCTGATCTTGTTGGTTGTTTGATTCAGCTTCCGAAGATGTTTGCGAACAGCTCCAGAATAGGGCCAGGGTAATTGTAATGATCGTTTGTCTCATGGGTTTGTTTATTGTTTTAGCGATTGTTTAGTTACTTATTTATTATTGATATTTTTCATCTCCAACTAAATAACTGATCTCATATACGGCATTGTTTATATCCACCCGGGCCTCTTCAAACTCAAGTTGATAGTTCAGGAGTTTTCGTTCCATTCGCAGAACTTCCTCAAAATCCGATTTCCCAGTGCTGAACTCCGTCAGAAGCAGTGATAATGATCGATCCGCCAGATCATGCAGGTGTCTGTATAACTGATTTCTTCTGTGAGCGTCAAGATGGTCCCTTACTAAAAATTCCAATTGGGAAGAAAGCTGATTGGTTTTCTCCTCTATTTGATACTGTATTTGCTCTTTTTCTAGCCTGGCTTGATTTTGCATTGCCGGATATTTCTTTTGAAAAATGGGGATACTCATTCCTACCTGAGGAAAAAGCAAAGCATTCTGTCCGTTATCTGACAATTCAACATCACTTCTTTCATCTACAAAAATGTAGCTCAATCCAACAGAAAAGGACGGTCGTGACATCATCTGTGCCACTTTTATTTGATCTTCTTTGGCAAGGGCCAGGTATTTTAGTTCCTGAAGCTGTAGGTTTTTGGCAATCATACTGTCAGCCAGTACCTGTTCGTGAGCACTTAATGGAACCAATGCTAAAGAATCCGGAAATGCTAGTGGAGTTTGAATCTCCACATTAAGCTGGTTTTCAAATGCCGCCAAAGCTGATTTTTGGCTGTCCTGCAGAAAGGCAAGCTTGGTTTTTAATTCTTCCACTTCCATTTCAACCCGGAGAACGTTTACGAATCCTGTTTTACCGCTTTCGAAATTTACCCTGGCTAACTCTTTGAATGAACCAAGTACCTGTAAATTCTCTTTAGTTAAACGAACTGCTTGATGTAAATAATAAAGTTCATTATATGCTATCTTTATCCCTTTGAATAATTTGAGCTTTTCGTCCTGAAATGCCATTAGTTTGGCTTCAACAATCTGACATGCCACATTTTTCTTAGACCTTATGGTCCCGAACCAGGGGAAACTTTGACTTATTGCCAGACTAGCCTTTTGTGGTCCTACACGGGTTTCTACAGGCTGAATGAAATAACCAAAGGAAAGCTTAGTGTCCGGTAGAGCTTTGGCCTGGGGGATCAACTCCATGCTGGCCATGAAATCGTTAAAAGAAGCCTTTAACCCCGGGTTATTGGCCGCTGCAATAGCCAGGTAGGGATCCACCGGATCCTGTGATAAAGCCTGGAAATAGGCCAAAAAAACCAATAAGATAGGTAATTTTCTCATAACTATGGGAGCAATAAAGTGTACAAAGTATTTCGTGTTTCTATTGATTCATAACAATTTTTCGGACGGTTTCCGCACTCGGCGGTTTGTCCCAAGACATCTTCTATAGAATGGGTAATTTGTGAATTTAGTGTCGAAAATATCTAAAAATCAAAATAAATTGAGCAAGATAATACATAAAAAAACTAAAATTATATAAAGACGATATAACCAAAATTGCGTATTATGCGTATAATACGTATAATAAATATAATGATACGGAAGTACATTCATATCGCCACGGCAATCCTACTGCTGGTGGGCTCTTCGGGATTTACTATCAACTCGCACTTTTGTAGCGAGATTTTAAAAAGTCTTACCATTAACGCAGCCGCTCATGATTGTTGTGAAAAAGAAGATATGCCGGCTGACTGCTGCCACGATGAATCGGAGTACCTTTCGGTAGATGATTTTCAAGTCCAACAAACCAACTTATCCCAAACAATTAATGCTCCACTGCTGTATGTACTAGATTATTTTTTAGTATCGGGACTTTTCCCTGAAGAAACTTCCTCTAAATTATTCATAGACTCAAAATCGCGCCCGCCTACTGGATCAAAGATCTACATCAAGGTTCAGTCTTTTCTTATTTAGCGCCAGGTATTTAGCGGTTTTCCAATAAAAGGAAAGCTCCTTTTGCTGTTTATCACCTCGATAAAAAGAGGCCGGATAAGAGCAATTACCTAATAATTTACCTATCAGCGTTACCATTATGTTAAATAACACTATCAGGTTTTTCCTGGAGAACAAACTAATCACTGGTTTAATTGTACTAATATTTATTGGATGGGGTGTATCAACCGCTCCTTTCAATTGGGAAATGAGTTGGTTCCCAAGGGACCCTGTGCCCGTTGACGCCATTCCTGACATTGGTGATAATCAGCAGATAGTGTTTACCAACTGGATGGGACGGTCCCCTCAAGATATTGAAGATCAGATATCCTATCCGCTCACTACTGCATTGCTTGGCATTCCCGGAGTAAAAACCATCCGTAGCAATTCCATCTTTGGGCTATCTACCATCTACATGACGAAGACATAGAGTTTTATTGGAGTCGAACCAGGATTTTGGAAAAACTCAGTTCTTTACCGGCTGGTACCTTGCCCTCGGAGGTACAACCGGCGCTGGGTCCTGATGCAACGGCTTTGGGACAAATTTTCTGGTATACTTTGGAGGGCCGGAACCCGGAAACAGGTGAACCTGCCGGCGGCTGGGATCCTCAGGAGTTGCGTACCATTCAGGACTATTACGTAGGCTATGCCCTGGCCACGGCAAAAGGTGTGGCGGAGGTGGCAGCGATTGGTGGTTTCATTAAAGAATACCAGGTGGATATTGATCCGGTAGCCATGAGGGAATACAATGTGGATATTGCCAAGAAGAGCAATCTTGATGTGGGGGCAAGGACCATCGAATTCAATAGGGCTGAATACCTGGTTCGGGGACTAGGATACATAAAAAGTATCGAGGACCTCGAAAAGGCCGTGGTAGCTGTAAATGACAATACCCCCATCCGGGTTAAGGATGTAGCAAAGGTGCATTTCGGCCCCTCAACCAGAAGAGGTGGTCTTGATAAGGGTGGAGCCGAAGCAACCGGCGCCGTGGTGGTTTCCCGCTTTGGGGCGAATCCATTACAGGTTATTAAAAATGTAAAAGAAAAAATTGCAGAACTTTCTCCCGGTTTACCATCAAAGGTTCTTCCAGATGGTACCGTTTCAAAAGTAACAATAGTGCCCTTTTATGACCGTTCCGGATTGATCCAGGAAACCTTGGGAACACTGGAAGAAGCGCTGGAGCACGAGATTCTAATCTCCATAATAGTGGTGATTGTACTAATGATGAATATCAGGGCTTCTATCATCATATCGAGTTTGCTGCCGGTGGGTGTTTTGATGACTTTTATCGTCATGCGCTATTTTGAGGTAGATGCTAACGTAGTGGCGCTGTCCGGTATAGCCATAGCCATTGGTGTTATGGTGGATGTGGGGGTGGTCTTCGTGGAGAATATTGTCCGGCACCTGGAGATGGAAGAAAACCACGGCATTAGGGGTAAGAGATTATTAACGGTGATCTATGAGGCATCGGTGGAAGTAGCATCCGCTATTATGACCGCTCTGGCCACCACCATTGTAAGTTTCTTGCCGGTATTCGCCATGCAGGCTCAAGAAGGTAAATTGTTCAAACCTCTGGCTTTTACCAAAACTTTCGCTCTACTTTCTTCCCTGTTTTTTGGGATAATTGTAGTACCTGCCTTGGCCCATGTGGTTTTTTCCATTCGTTTTGACAAGGAAAAATCTAAGAAAATCTGGGCCCTGGTGGTGGCGGGCCTGGGGCTAACTTTCCTTATCATCTATGGAAGCATTCCCGCAATTGCCTTGATATTATTTGGGGTAAACAATTTTTTTGAAGAAAAGTGGCCAGAAAAATTCAGGGAATGGGTAACCCGGATAAATACTGCGATTATCCTATTGACATTAGTTTATTTCCTTAACGGGGCCTGGATGCCTCTGGGAGCACAAAACAGTTTCATTGTTAACTACCTTTTTGTCATTGTTTTGGTAGTAATAATATTGGGTGCTTTGCTCGCCATCGTTCATTTCTATCCGGTGTTGTTAAGGTGGTGCCTTACTCACAAGTGGCAGTTTTTCCTATTACCAATTTTTATTTTATTGTTTGGAATCACCAGTTGGCAGGGCTTTGATAAGATATTTGGGTTTATAGCTAATGGTTCCGAGGTAATTGGCCTCAATTTGCGACAAACCGATAGCTGGCAATCATTGGTTGAAAAATTCCCGGGTGCAGGGAAAGAGTTTATGCCTCCGTTGGATGAAGGGTCTTACCTGTTGATGCCCACCACTATGTCCCATTCCGGTATTGAGGAGAATATCGATGTTATTCGAAAATTAGATGCATACGTGGCCCAAATACCGGAAATTGAATCCGTAGTAGGGAAATGGGGCCGGGTGAATTCGGCGTTGGATCCGGCTCCCATCTCAATGTTTGAAAATACCATCAATTACAAGCCTGAATACATGTTGGATGAAAATGGGCACCGGTTGAGATTTAAGGGGGATAAAAGTGGGTCGTACATATTAAAGGACGGATGACTATCGCCTGATAGCAGCAGAAGAACTCATAATTGATAAGAAAAGGGGTAAATATTTCAGGCAATGGCGTGACCATATCACCACACCAAACGATATCTGGAAGGAGATATTGAAAGCCACTAAGATACCAGGCATGACATCTGCCCCAAAGCTGCAACCCATCCAAACCAGGTTGATTATGCTTTCAACCGGGATGAGGGCACCTATAGGGATTAAAGTATATGGCCCTGACCTTCTGACCATCGAAAAGGTGGGACTTGAGTTGGAAAAAATCCTTCAGCAGGTCCCCAGTATAGAAACTTCATCTGTATTCGCTGACAGGATTGTTGGAAAGCCTTATCTCGAATTTGACATTGATCGGGACCAAATCGCACGCTATGGCCTGACCATTGAAGATATGCAGAACTTTATCATGGTTGCTATTGGGGGAGTGAAGTTGACCACCACAGTAGAGGGCAGGGAGCGGTTTCCAGTAAGGGTAAGGTATGCCCGTGAATTCAGGGACAATCCCGAGGATGTTAAAAGGGTACTCATTCCTACACCTACCGGGGCACAAATTCCTTTAGGTGAATTGGCCGAGGTGACTTATCGCCGGGGCCCTCAGGTCATCAAAAGTGAGGACACTTTCCTGAACGGCTATGTTATTTTTGACAAAAAGGAAGGCTATGCGGAAGTAGACGTAGTGGAAGAAACCCAGCGATTTATCCAGGCGAAAATGGATGCGGGAGAATTCATACTGCCGGCAGGTGTGTCTTATAAGTTCACTGGCAACTATGAAAATCAGATCCGGGCCACCAAACGCCTGGCCATCGTAGTTCCAATATCTTTGTTAGTCATCTTTTTGATTCTTTATTTCCAATTTGGGAATTGGCAAACTACTACTATGGTGTTTTCCGGGATATTTGTGGCCTTTTCCGGAGGTTTCATCATGATGTGGCTCTATGGCCAGGGCTGGTTCCTCAATTTCGATGTGGCAGGTGTCAATATGCGTGATCTGTTTAGTATGCACCCCATCAATATAAGTGTGGCAGTCTGGGTAGGGTTTATCGCACTTTTTGGCATTGCTACCGACGATGGAGTGATTATGGGGACCTATATCAAGCAAACCTTTGAACGTGAAAAACCAAAGGATGTAGCGGCGGTAAGGGAGGCCATTATGCATGCTGGCGTCAAAAGGGTAAGGCCCGCTATGATGACAGCTGCGGTGGCCGTTATCGCCTTGATTCCTGTGCTTACTTCTACGGGAAAGGGAGCGGATATCATGGTCCCTATGGCCATCCCCACTTTCGGGGGTATGCTAATCGCGGTAATCACCATGTTTATAGTTCCGACACTTTATTGTTTGTGGCAGGAAGGTTTGGTAAAAAAGCGAATTAGACAAGAACTCAAAACAACATGAGACTGATGATAAAATATATTGGGGCCCTAATATTTATCCTGCTATTGGTGAACTACCATGTTTCAGCGCAAGGCACCGGTGCAACTCCATTGGATAGTTATTTAAAAATGGCCGCGGAAAACAATCCTGAATTGAAAAGTGTATTCAATCAGTACCTGGCCGCTCTGGAGCGTCTGCCTCAAGCCCGGGCGTTGCCGGACCCTTCGCTGGCCTTTAGTGTATTCGCCAGCCCGGTAGAAACCAGGGTTGGCGCCCAGAAGGCGGGTCTTTCTTTGAGTCAGGCTTTCCCTTGGTTTGGGCAACTAAAGTCTCAGGAAGCAGCGGCAGCACAAGTAGCGAAAGCCCGATTTGAACTCTTTGAAGACAAGAAGAATGAACTGTTTTTTAGGGTGCACACCACCTACTATGACCTCTATTTGCTGGAGGCGGCCACTGCCATTACCCGCGAAAATATTGGGCTATTGGAGTCGTTTCGTGAGTTGGCCCTTGTGAAATTGGAATCCGCCAAAGGAAGCGCGGTGGACCTACTAAGAGTAGAAATGGATCTTTCGGAATTGGAAAACCAGCTGAAATATCTGGAGGACTCCAAATTGCCTGTTGAGACAGAGTTTAAAGAGTTACTCAATACCGGACACCTTATTGATATTCTGGTGCCAGATACTTTAACCACTATTACCATCAAGGAAGGCAAAAATTTGTTACTGGATTCACTTATGGCCCAGAACCCAAGCCTGAAAAAAATAGATTTTGAAATTAATGCCTTGGACCATGAAATGGATGTAGCAAAGAAAATGGGGTTGCCCTCGTTTAACCTGGGTTTGTCCTATATAAACGTCCAGGAAAGAGCGGGGTCAGATATTCCCGATAACGGCCAGGATGCTTTCATATTTCCCCAGGTGGGGGTGAGACTTCCTCTTTTTAGAAAGAAATATCAAGCTATGGTCCATGAAAAGGAATTGTTGAAGATCTCAAAATCAGGGGAAAAAGAAAACCAGGTCAATCGGCTGATCACCGAATTAGAACAAGCCTGGAGGGACTATCTGGATTCAGAAAGACGTACGGATTTGTATTTGGAGTTGGATGGAGTTGCTAGTCGTGCCCTGGATATTTTATTGATTCAGTATACCTCGGCAAGTACTGATTTCGAGGAAATGCTGCGAATGGATAGACAGCTATTGAGGTATGAACTGGAACTTGAAAAGGCCCGGGTAGATCAGAACACCGCTGTTGCCCGGATCAATTACTTAATAGGAAAAAACTTTTAAAAATGAAAATATCAGATAAGATCAAAAGTAAAATAACCTACACCAATATTGGAATACTGGTAGTGGGCATGCTAATCGGTTGGTTAGTATTTGGAGGAAGTGGAAGGTCTTCTGAAACCCTTCCTGTTAACCATACTGAAGAAGACCATAAAGCAGCTGAAGTATGGACCTGTGCTATGCACCCTCAGATCAGGAAAGATGGTCCAGGGGAATGTCCCATTTGTGGTATGGAACTCATACCTATAGAATCTGATGAAGATAAGGATGGTGAGGCGGGGCAATACACGGTAAAGCTTTCCGATGCAGCTATGAAAATTGCTGAAGTCGCAATGACTACCATTGAGAAAAAAGCACCCTATAAGGAAGTGTATTTGCCTGGTAAGGTCACTATCGATGAAAGACGGATCTCTCAATTGACCTCCCGTTTTCCCGGAAGGATTGAAA
>QIMC01000475.1 GCA_003232185.1 Flammeovirgaceae bacterium
GAATCCCATAGCATCCCCATCATTCCCGAAAACCAATTCCGGTTCGGTAGATCGGGCGAGCAGTGTATTCATTCTTGCTTCTTCTGCTTTCGTTTCTTTCAGGGGTGTAGAATAACCGTACTCAATAGCCCAAAGATCGTAAGGTCCTGGGACGGTGTTTCTATAATGGCCTTGTTTTGCTGGATCCATTGAATAATGGTTAGTATTATATTCCATGACAGAACCACTTAGGGTCCCATTATTGGTGACATCAGCGTTATTTAATTCTTCCGGTGTTCTAAATTGACTGGCCCGGAAATTATGATTTAAACCTAGGGTATGGCCAACCTCATGCAGCATCAACCAAATGATTAGTTCTTCTTCCATTATTTTTTCATCCTGTTTTGAGTAGCCCAGGGCCTTACCCAGGTAATTTCCAAATAGTAGATCCTCTGTTAATTGCCGCGATGCTTCACATCGGAACGGGTAATCGGGCTGGGCGAACTCTGTTGTCTCCTGCCCAAACATCAATTCTTCCAGGCCCTGATCCTCCGGACCAAATACTTTATTCAGCATGCTCACCCTTCTGATGAAAACATAATCCAGCATGATATCAGCTCCCAGAATTTGCCCGGTCCGGGGGTTAACGAAACTAGGGCCCCAGGCACTACCCATCATGGGTGCTGCAGTCCAACGCAAAACATTGTACCGGAGGTCACCAGCCTCCCAGTCTGCATCATCCGGTTGTTGTTTGACCACCACGGCGTTTTTAAATCCGGCTTTTTCAAAGGCGATGTTCCAGGCTTCCACACCTTTTTTAACCATAGGTCTCAATTCCAGTGGAGTAGTGTTTTCCATCCAGAAAACAATAGGTTCGACCGGCTCCGAAACTTCAGCATCCGGATCTTTCTTTACCAGGTGCCACCGGTGGATAAGGTCACGGTAAGGCGTAACACTGGTAGAGGTCTGATCGGTTACCTGGGTGGTGAAGTATCCTATCCGGGGGTCTTCGTAACGCGGCTGGTAGTCATTCTCAGGCATTTGGATCAGACTGTGTTGCACCTGTATAGTGATATACCGGGGATCAGTTATGGTGTTACGGCCGAAATTTGTGGGGTACTTATTTTCATATACATAATCAACCACTACATCAGCATTTTTCGGATAATTCCGAATGGCTGAAAACCTGGATTTTTCCTTGCTGAGGTTACCAATTTTGAAGGGGTTTTTAACCTTGGAATCGGGGTGGGGAAGGCGTTTTAGTTGTGCCAGGGATTCAGTAAGAAAAAGGTTTTCCGCTTCGATCAGGAATGTGTCCTTGGAATTGTTTGTAGCTACAATCTTGTCCACGCTGATCACCGGGGTGTTAATATCCGCAATAGCTGCCCGACTTATGGGATTGTCCGGATCAAAATAGTAGTGGGGGTTTTGACCGACAAATTCTATCTTGTCGAAATACTTCCTGATTTTAATGATGGACTCTGAACCATAAGTGCCCTTTGCCCACCCGGCATCCTTTGGGCTGTTTTCCACATGAAAGAAATGGATAAATTCTTTGCCGATTTTATCCGCGCTTATTTCCATAAATACTTTGCCATTCGTGCTGTCCTGATAAATATTAAACAAGCCCGGGTATTTGAGGCAGGACTTTACCACTTCAGAAATCGTTTTCACCTTATTTTCTGTGGAGTCCTTGCTGATTTCTTTATTGTTTGGCACAATGAGGTTAGTCGCCTGAGCGAAAGTTGAAATGCTGAGAAAAGGAAATAGCAAGAATACAAGGTAGACGGGTACATGGACACCATGATAATGCCGCTTATTCATGACACAGGGATTTAGTAAGAAATGAGTTTGCCTTTCAGTTCAAATTTGAATTAAAAAAATTAATTAATCAGGAATCTCGCATTGATTGTTTGTATTGATCGTGCACCGGGTGTTATTACTCTTCAGAAAAACGCTTCAATAATTTCCGATAAGCAGAGAATAGGTTTGCCTTAGAAATAAAGCCCAAATATTTACCATCCTTTAGTACCGGAATATTGTACTTCCCGCTGGCATGGAACTTCTCCGCAACAGCCTCTACGGAATCATTGGGGTCTACAAAAGTAAGGGGTGCCGTCATCAGGCTTCTTACCAGAACAGATTCATATAATTCAGGTTTGAACATAATATTGCGAATACTATCCAAGGTGATAAAACCCTGAAGAATATTTTCGCTATCGATCACAGGGAATATGTTACGATGTGATTTGGCAACGATTTTTGCCAATTCACCTAGATTTGCATCCTCATTTACGGTAGTAAAGTCGTTTTCTATAAGTTTTACCACCTTCATCCTGGAAAGCACCGCCTTGTCCTTGTGGTGGGTAATTAGTTCTTTACGCTTGGCTAGTTGAATGGTGTATATTGAGTTCTTTTCAAAGTACTTAATAGTGGTGTAAGAGATGGTGGCGGTAATCATCAGGGGCAGAATTAAATTGTAGCCGCCGGTGATTTCAGCAATAAGGAATATAGCAGTTAGTGGAGCATGCAATACAGCAGCTATTAAGCCAGCCATGCCAACCAGGGCAAAACTGCTTTCTGAGTACACCTTAAAATCAAAATAATTTAAAATTTTTCCGAACAAGAGTCCGGTATTGGCTCCAATGAACAAAGAGGGGGCAAAGACACCACCAACTCCACCAATGCCAAAAGTGAGTGAAGTAGCGATCACTTTGAAAATGATTACCGCCAATAAAAGTCCCATTACTACCAGGGCATTTTCCTGAAGGGAAAACAACGTATTCTTAAAAAGATAACCAAGGTCACCTTGTAAGCTTTGATTGATTTCCTCATACCCCTCGCCGTACAAAGAAGGCAGAAAAAAGATAAGTATTCCCAGGGCTAACCCTCCTCCCAATAGTCGGGCAGGTTTACTTTTTATTTTTTCAAATGCTTCAGTAATAAAAATATATACTTTGATAAAATACAGAGAGACCAATCCAGTGATTATCCCCAGTAAAATGTATACGGGAAAGTCAAACCAGACAAATTCATCTGCCAACGCAACCGGGTATAGTACATCTTGGCCGAGAAAGAAGTAAGAGGTCAGGGCAGCCGATAATGAGGCTATTAATAAAGGAACCAAAGCAGCCATGGTCAGATCCAGCATGATAACTTCCAATGCAAATACGATGGCCGCAATTGGGGCTTTAAAAATGGCCGACAAAGCGCCTGCACAGGCACATCCAAGCAACAAAATAATTTGCTTGTGGTTAAGGTGTAGTAATTGGCCAATATTAGACCCAATGGCTGCTCCGGTGGAAACGGTTGGACCTTCCAGTCCGGCAGAACCCCCAAAGCCTACGGTCAAAGCACTGGGAATAATAGAAGCAAATATGCTATGTCTGCCGATGATGCCATTTCGTTTGGAAATAGCATATAAAGTACTGGGGATACCGTGGCCCACTGGCCGTTTTAAAACGTACTTTATAAAAAGCACCGTAAGCAAGATGCCTATGGTTGGATAAATGAAATATAAGTAATAGTAATAGTCCTGAGCAAAGCCATGTGCCAGGAACTGTTGGATGAGGTGTACTGAATTTTTTATGATAACCGCAGAAAATCC
>QIMC01000136.1 GCA_003232185.1 Flammeovirgaceae bacterium
TCCTGCATTTCATCCAAAACATAATCAGGTTCAAAGCCAAGTTCCTCTTTAACTGTTTTGGAACGGTTCAGCCAGGCCACTTTTAATCCATAACTCTTTGCACCCACTGCATCCCAGGTATTGGAGGAAACGAATAAGATCTCCTCTGGAGATAACTGGAAACTACTACATGCCAATTGGTATACTTCCTTCCTTGGTTTAAATAACGAAATCTGTTCGACACTAATTACCTGTGTAAAAAGGGCGCCCAGTTGATTGCGATTGATAGCGCCCTGTAGCATGGTCAGGTTGGCATTAGACAAAACACCTAAAAATTTCTTCTCCGACAAACCTCTTAGTACAGAAGGGACTTCCGGATAAGCCTCCAATACCAGGTATTGTCGACCCAATTGGTCACTAATTTCATCCGTTAGGTTCAGCCCAAGTGCATTGCAGCTATAAGCCAGGGCATCCATGGTAATTTCATCAAATGGTTTATATCTCTCCATCAGGGTGCACAACCAAGTATATTCCAACTGCTTTTTACGCCATAAGACACTTAATCCAGCTGCTTGTTGGCCAAAATACTGATTCAGTATATGATCCAGGGAGTTTATGTTAAACAGTGTCCCGTATGCATCAAAGACAATTGCTTTTACCGGTGATTTTTCCATGTTTGGAGTCCTAGGTGAATCTTACTGAAAAAATCCTGGGGAGGTGATCATTTAGTGATTGCCATGAATCGCCACCATTATCCGAAACATATATGCTACCCCCCGAAGTTCCAAAGGCTATTTCCTCATCTCTTACATCCATGGCGTGCCTGAGCACAATATCAAAACAATTCTGCTGAGGCAAACCGTTCCGTTGCTTTTTCCAGGATTTTCCACCGTCTTTGGTGTGCATGATAAAAAGGGATTTATCCATAGCAATTCGTTTCGAATCACTGGTGGCCGGCACCACCCAGGCCTTAAGTGGATCTTTATGATCAATACCCAGGCAGAACCCGTAACGGGCCTTTTCACCTGAATCAGTTACATCAGACCATTGGGCTCCAGCATCTGTGGTCCGAAACACCCCACAATGATTCTGCTGCCACATAATGCTGGGAGCGGTATTGCAAGCCAACAAACAGTGCGGATCTTGCCCCACTTCTATATATGGGTTGGGCAAGTAGTCTGCACGCAATCCTTTATTCCTTGTCTGCCAGCTATTTCCATTGTCACAAGTCTCGAATACACCCGCACAACTAATACCTACATAATAGTGGTTTTTATCTACCGGATCGATTACAATTGAATGTATACCTGCGTAATTTCGTCCACCTCCAAACCAATGATCCTGTCTACTGGGATGCTCCCACAATGCTTTGACCAAACTAAAGTGTTTTCCATAATCGAGGCTTATGAACAACCCGCCCGGTTCGGTGCCCACCAGAATGGTTCCGGGATCCAATCCAAAAGTCAGGTTCCAGATGTAAAGCAAAGTCGCCCTTACTCCATCTTTTATCTGGGCATTATCGGGGTATTTGGGAGCGTCAATTTCAATCCAGGTAGCTCCCTGGTCTTTTGAGTATTGAAGCTTTGGTCCCCAATGCCGATGATCCAGACACACCCACCAATAGCCATCATGGGGATCTTGCAGCGCCATTGAAATCGAAACTCCCAAAAAATAGTCGCTTTCATAAACCCAACTGCCATTGCGCTTTTTATAAATAATCAAGCCCTTGGCTGTTCCTAATAGTAAGTATCGTTCGCTCATGCGTTAGCTCTTACTTTTTCCATTGATGAAAAAGTAAGCAAAAAATCTATGGCTGTTGAGTAATTTGACTAAAAACCTTCGCTTCAAGCTAAAATCATCAAAATATTTTAATTGTGGCTATAATGATTTTTTTACGCTTTGAGCTACTGTTTTCTTTACGCAATTTCTCAAAGGCCCGTTTTAATTAAAAAAATCACGTATACAAACAACATTACTAAACAGGAGTCTGTTACTTTGTTCCATGTTTGATGTAGGTAAAATCCGTAAGCAGTTTCCGATCTTAACCAGTATCCGGACCGGTAAGCCTTTGGTCTATTTCGATAATGCAGCTACCACTCAAAGACCAATGGTGGTATTGGAAAGACTCCAGCAATTCTATAGTCAGGAGAATGCCAATATCCATCGGGGCATTTATCAGCTGGCCTATGAAGCTACTCAGGAATATGAGCTAGCCCGTAAAAAAGTAGCGTCATTCATCAATGCCCGGGTTACGGAAGAGGTTGTCTTTTGCAGGGGTACCACCGAGGCCATAAATATGGTGGCACAAGGTTGGGGCCGCGAGCAATTGGGACCCAATGATGAAGTCCTGGTAACTGCCATGGAACATCATTCAAATTATGTTCCATGGGCTGTAGTCTGCAAACAAACAGGAGCCAAGTTTCGGGTAGCACCGGTTGGTAGTGATGGAAGATTAGATCTAAGTCAACTGAAAAAAATGATCAATGCCAACACCAGGGTATTGGCCATCACACATATATCCAACACCTTGGGAACCATCAACCCATTGCCGGAGATAATAGCACTGGCACATGAAAAACAAGTGGTGGTGGTAGTCGATGCAGCGCAAAGCATTGCCTTTGACCAGTTGGATGTACAGCATCTGGATTGTGATTTTCTGGGATTCTCCGGCCATAAGGCATTTGGCCCCATGGGAATCGGGGTGCTTTATGGAAAAAAGGAATATCTGAGCAGGCTACATCCTTTTCAGCAAGGTGGATCCATGATTACCAAGGTTAGCCAGGAAGATATACAATTCAAGCCCCCACCCCACGGACTGGAAGCTGGAACTCCTCCGGTGGCAGAAGCGATTGCTTTGGGAGTTGCTCTGGAATTTATCACTGGAATTGGTTTGAATCAAATAAAAGAACACAGTCAAACAACCCTGCAATATGCCAGAGATCAATTATCATCAATTCAGGGGGTACGAATTCTAGGTCCGGCAACCGACACCAGCAATATTCTTTCTTTCCTGTTGGACAATATCCATCCACATGATATTGCCACCATCCTGGGAACAGCAGGAATAGCCGTCCGTGCAGGACATCATTGTACGCAACCATTGATGGCTTCATTGGGTATCAATAGTACAGTTAGGGCTTCTTTTTCAATTTATAATAACCACCACGAAGTAGATCATTTAGTCAGTGCATTGGGGACGGTGAAAAAGATCATGTCATGATGGAGCACCTGAATCAACTATACAATAAGTTGATAATTGACCGTCAGAAGGACCCTGCGGGCTACCAGAAACGTGAAAACGCCCAGCATGTGATTGAAGCATATAATCCGGTATGTGGCGATCAGTTCAAATTATACCTGGACCTTGAGGGTACTGTGGTCAACAAGGTGAGCTACCATGGATACGGTTGTGCACTATCAAAAGCTTCCACCTCCTTGCTGGTGGAAGGCCTGGCTGGGAAATCATTAAAAGAATGCAAAAAATTTATAGCATACTATTTTAAAAGTATGGAGTTTGATCTTCCTGAAGCCCCTGAAATATACAAAGCGCTGGCAGTGTCCAAGCAATTTCCCGGAAGAAAGCAGTGTAC
>QIMC01000274.1 GCA_003232185.1 Flammeovirgaceae bacterium
ACCAGGTTACATCTGGAAAATAATCCAATCACTGATGAGGGATTAAAGGTGATTGAAGGCCTGCCTCATCTAGAGTCTTTAAATCTATATGGTACAGAGGTTACAGTCAATTCGTTGGAGAGCCTGAAAACATTGCCTTCACTTAAAAAAGTCTTTCTGTGGCAGACCAATGTTACACCTGAAGAGGCAGAGGAGATCCGGGAGGCACTACCTGATGCGGAAGTTGATGTAGGTATTTCACTAGCCCTTTAGCCACCAGTATCATGGAAGGGATCACCATGGAGGTGTGTTGCTACAACCTGGAGTCGGCAGTATATGCGAAGGCTGCGGGAGCAGACCGAATTGAGCTTTGTGCCAACCGTTACCAGGGCGGTACCACCCCAAGTTATGGCATGCTGGAAGTGGTAAGACAAAATGTAGATCTTCCAATCTTTGCCATGATCCGTCCTCGAGGTGGCGATTTTCTTTATTCTAAGGAAGAACTGGAAGTTATGTTCCACGACATACAGATGGCCAAAGAACTTAAGATGGAGGGAGTGGTTATGGGGGTGCTTCAAAAGGATGGCCAAGTGGATATTGAGGTTATGGAAAGGTTAGTTGCGGTCGCCAGGCCGATGGAGGTAACCTTTCACCGGGCTTTTGATTTAACTCCTGATCCCATGAAGAGCCTGGAAAATATTATGTCTTTGGGAGTTGATCGGATCCTGACCTCCGGTCATCGGTCTTCTGCATTTGAAGGGGTGGAAGTTATCAGATCATTAGTAGAAATGTCACAAGGTAAGCTTTCAGTGATGCCAGGAGCTGGAATTAATGAAGATAACGTAGTCTCTATTTTAGAGCAGACCGGAGCTAAGGAGTTTCATATTTCCGCCTCAGGAAGTCGCCCAAGTAAAATGCAGTTTCACAAAGACCTGGTACAGATGGGTAGTGAGGACGGGGAATATACAGTGGATATAGCTGATGAACGGAGGATCAGGAAGTTCAGGGACATTATCAGTTAGCAATTCCTGCTGATTTGAGAGTTAGCGGTTTTGAGGAAACTGGCCCATACTCAAATAATATTCCCGCAGCCCACCACAATAACCATTGATGTTGTCCAAAAAACGGGTGAGTAAGGATCAAGAAAGCCGGGCTTCTTCAATTAAGAACAGGATTGCAAAAATCAAAACCTGTGAAATGGTATTTTTGTAATGTTTGGCCTATAGGGAATTATGATTACATTGTTTGATAATCCAGTCCTAATATGTTCCAGGATCCCTACATTCTACACAAAGATCAGGTTATTGACCCCCCGGGCGGCATACTTAAAAAATTCAAATTTCTAGGTCCCAGTTTTATTCTTTCCGCGTCGATTGTTGGTTCCGGTGAGTTGATTGCTACCACCACTTTAGGAGCCAAGGCGGGTTTCGTTACATTTTGGATCATTTTGGTCAGTTGCCTGGTAAAAGTGGCGGTTCAAATGGAAATGGGGAAGCATACAATATTATCGGGAGAAACTGCCATGCAGGCATTCAATAAACTACCAGGACCGCGGATTGGAAAAACCAGCTGGTCCATTTGGCTGGTTTTAGTGATTATGATAATAAAGTTGTTGCAGATGGGCGGAATTGTGGGTGGGGTGGCACTCATTCTTAATATGGTTTTCCCCCAGGTGTCCGTTACCTTAAATGCCTTTATGGTGGCTACCTTGGTGGCATTATTGACCTTTAAAGGCTATTACAAATTCATCGAGCGACTTTCGATTGTACTGATTGCACTGTTTACATTATTTACTTTTCTGGCGTTGTACTTTCTGAATTTTACTGAATATAGCTTGATGTGGTCAGATATAGAAAGTGGGTTGTCCTTTCAGCTTCCGGCTGCAGCGGTTGCCATTGCTATTGGGGCTTTTGGTATTACCGGGGTAGGTGCTGATGAGATTATCCATTACAATTACTGGTGCCTGGAAAAAGGGTACGCAACTTTTACCGGACCCTATGAAGATAGTCCTGAATGGACCAACCGGGCCAAGGGATGGATAAAGGTTATGCAATTGGATGCACTGGTGGCCATGGTAATATATACTGTAGTGACTGCAGCTTTTTACTTGCTGGGTGCAGCAGTTCTTCATGCCCAGGATCGAATCCCGGAAGGATATGAAATGATAGAGTCTTTGTCCTCAATGTATACTGAGTCTATTGGGCCTCAAGCAAAACCGGTATTCCTGCTCGGGTCATTTATGGTATTGTTTAGTACGCTTTTTGCAGCCCTGGCCGCCTTGACCAGACAGTACTCCGACATATTTGGACAACTTGGTTGGATCAATTTTTTTGATTTGAAACAACGGTTACGAAGTATCTCCATATTGGCTTGGGTAATGCCTTTGCTATGGGCTTCGCTGTTTGTATTTATTAAGATGCCGGTGATAATGGTGATCAGCGGTGGTATTGTTGGTTCTGTGCTGCTGCTATTGGTGGTATTTGCCACCCTTCATTTCAGATATCGACGTGCTTTACCTGCTTTTGCTCCAAGTCCATTATATAATATAATACTCTGGATTAGCGTATTGGCCATAGGGTGGGTCTCGATGTACGGGCTTTATCGACTAATGTAGATGTACAACTTACTGATTGCGATTTTCCATTATGTTCACCGATATTGATGTAGTTTCAGGGCTGACTAAAGAAGATCGTATTAAGAAACTCTGATCAAATAATTACTGGTCGTAGGATACCCTACGACCAGTAATTATATCGATTTTTACAAGTACTCAATGAATAGATTAAGTTAGTAAAACCAATTAGGTTCCTGCTGTTTAGGAAGTGATTAACTTATTTTGTTTTCTAATAATCAATTCTGCTACCAACAAGTTTGGCACCCAGCATAACCAGGCAACAATTCGATAGACATCTATGAATTCCATACCTAAACCTGCTAGCATAATAGGTATATATATCCTCAACATTACTGCTGCGAAGGCGAGTGCATAGCTTCGAATCATCCAATTTTGATGTGATTGGATCTCCAGCGCCCGTATTTTTACAAATGCCATGTAGGTGGTAAACAGCCACGAAACAGCCAATAGACCGAATCCCCATTGTGTTACCATACCACCCGTAATATAGAACGCAAGATAAAGACCGGAAGTACCACTTATTAGTACAGATGTTACATATATTTTTCCCAATGTACGGTGAAGTGATAATCTTGACCTTCGAAGTTTACCGTTGAATTGCGACCAACCAGTGAGCAGGCTAAGCCCACCCAGGAAAATGTGTAGACGAAATGCAGTGTTCCATGCAGCACTAGCCAGGATCGCAGGGGTTTTCTGTGATAATACACCCTGGGGTTCATCATTCAGGAAGTAAAGTAGTGGGTACAATCCCACTCCAATGGCAAAAAATACAAATACGAACCAAAGAAAACGTTTTTTCATATTGGATTTTTCCGGATAATTCCTGAATTCATCGATTATAGTTTATCTCCGAAGTCTCTAGTGCGGCCAGACTAAACTTCTTGTTGGATCAGAGCCATAGGAAATAAAGCAGCCAGATCATCAGGGCCAATAGGTTCTCCGGTGCCC
>QIMC01000305.1 GCA_003232185.1 Flammeovirgaceae bacterium
GCCTATCTAACTGATTCGACTAAGACCAAGGGCACCACCACAGATGTATACGGTCATTTTACCTGGGACATAGAATCAAATGGATCCATAATCTACATCAAACACCTGGGGTATCAGGAGATGGAAGTTAAAGTAAATGAGGAAAGCGCAGTACTCCGAATTCTGATGCTTACCAGTGCCCATCAATTACCGCATGTTATTGTGTCAGCTGATCATTCTTCAAGCCAATTATTGGATATTCCAGCATCAGTATCATTGATTTCCAAGCTTGAAATAGAGCGTGACAATGGCACCAATATAGCTGAGTCACTTAACCGTATCCCAGGTGTATATATGCATTCAGGGGCCCTAAATACCAATAGAGTTACTATGAGGGGCATTGGGTCTCGATCTCTATTCAGCACCACAAAAATTCGTGCCTATTTAAATGACATACCACTGACTACCGGTGATGGGGAAACTACCATTGAAGACATAGACCTGGGCTTGATAGAAAGGGTAGAGGTTCTTAAAGGCCCCGCCTCATCAATATACGGAGCAGGTTTGGGAGGAACCATCAATATGAAGGCGCAAAAAGCCCCCTATAATTCAACCAATATATCCAGTGATCTTACTTTTGGATCTTATGGTTTGTTTCGATCGGTCAACAGTTTTGAGCATAGCACTGATGCCATGAACCTCAGGGTAAACTACACCACCATTAATCAGGACAGTTATCGGGAAAACAATGAATACGATCGGCAAACCTTTAGTTTATTAAACCAATTTTATTCCGGTGAAAACACCACTATTACCATTTGGGGCAGCTGGATTAAACTAAAAGCATTTATTCCTTCTTCACTAGACAGTGCATCGTTTGCAGAAGATCCCAGACAGGCGGCTTTTACCTGGGGGAATACCATGGGTTTCGAAGATTATGATAAAGGACTGCTGGGAGCCAACCTTACCCACAGATTTTCTAAAAAGTGGGAATTAAGTGCCAGTCTTTTCGGAAGTATGCGGGATGCTTATGAGCTAAGACCTTTTAACATACTTGATGAAGAAAGTAGCGCTATTGGTAGCCGGGCAAAATTTACTTTCAACCCCGAGGTGAGTAAAGGTAAGGTTTTATGGACCTTTGGGGCAGAGTATTTCAATGAGAACTATCAATGGCAAACACTTGAGAACGATGATCGAATGCCAGGCGAGCTATTGAGTGACAATGATGAACGACGATGGTATTACAATGTTTTTACAGAGGTTGATTGGTCTCTACCAGGCGGTACTACATTTACTGGAGGACTAAACTACAATACCACTCAGTATAAATATCGAGACCTGTTAACCGCTAATGGGGATCAATCCGGCAATTACTCATTCGACGGGCAATGGTCACCGCGTTTGGCTGTACTTCATAATTTTTCCGATAAGCGTTCTGTATATGGTCAAATCAGTCATGGATTTTCACCACCTACATTGTCTGAAACACTGACACCCGATGGAGTGATCAACCCGGACATTCAACCTGAAACAGGATACAACCTGGAAATTGGCACCAGAGGTCAATTGCTTAAAACCAAGCTTTGGTATGACGTATCGATATATTCAATGTACATCGATAACCTTCTGGTAGCACGTCGTATCGGTGACGATCAATTTGTGGGAGTAAATGCTGGAAAAACCAGGCATCGAGGCGTTGATTTGTCACTTGGCTACGACCTTATGCCAGAACTATCAAATACCCAACTTCATCTATGGCTTACTTATGGATTTGCCGATTATTTCTTTAAGGAATTCATCGATGAGGACAATGATTACTCAGGCAATGACTTGACCGGAACACCAGGTCATAAATTAACTTGGGGTACCGATTTTACCCATAGCTCAGGGCTATATGGGAATGTCAATTTTCTATATGTTTCATCTATGCCTATGCGCGATGATAACTCTATTGACTCAGATGCTTATTCATTGTTGAATTTTAAATTCGGCTACAAAAAACAGGTCAATAGCTTCTTTGGATTTAAAGTTTATGGTGCAATCAATAATATTTGGGACGAAAGTTATGCATCCATGATACTGGTCAATGCATCATCCTTTGGTGGCAGGCCACCTAGATATTACTATCCAGGGTTACCCAGACACTATTATGGCGGAGTCAGCCTGATGTTTCAATTAAAATGACAGTAGTGGTATTGATTGAACTGCTACCCCTAAACCGGGTTAAAACATCAAACAAGTATGGTATTTGAAGAAGCCTTAAAAAATTGGTTGCTATTCTCAATGGCCTTGTTATTGGTACAATGTCAGCAGTCAGCGCCTATTGAGGAACATTTATTTGCTGAAGATATCAGAAGCACTTCGGCAAGGTCGCCAATGGACGAAAAATTGGCACTAAAAGTTCCTCCTGGTTTTAAGATTGAACTTTTTGCTTCCGAACCGGACATTGGAAAGCCAATGAATATCAGTTTTGATGCAAAAGGAAGATTGTGGGTTACCCAATCCAGTGAATATCCTTTCTTTGATTCTACAGGTACCGGACCAGATAGAATATCCATTTTGGAAGATACGGATCATGATGGCAAGGCTGATGTTTTTACAGTATTTGCAGACTCATTGAACATCCCTATTGGCATTGTACCGGTAGGAAATGGTGCAATTGCCTATAGTATTCCCTATGTGTATCACCTGATGGATTCGGACGGTGACGATCATGTGGATCAAAGAAAAGTGCTGTTAAAAGGCTTCGAGTATAAAGATACTCATGGCATGATCAATAATTTCTTCAGAGGACTGGATGGGTGGATTCATGCCGATCATGGGTTCTCAAATGTTTCAGAGGTGGTTGGTACTGATAATCGGGATCCTGTGGTTATGAATTCTGGGAATACTTTCCGCTTTATGCCTGATGGAACCGGGGTAGAGTTTACCACCACCGGGCGGGTCAACCCCTTTGGTTATGCCATGGATGAATTTGGGTATATGTACTCCGTAGATTGCCATTCAAGCCCTCTTTACCAGCTGATCAGAGGAGCAGACTATCCTCATTTTGGAAAGCAACCTACAGGAATAGGTTTTGGCCCTTCGTTGATGTCTCATGAGTACGGCTCCACCGCACTGGCAGGTCTGGAGTACTATACAGGGGATCAATATCCCGAAGAATACCGACAAAGTTTCTATCTGGGCGATGTGGTAAAAAGCAGGGTGTATAGAAGCTCATTGAAAATGAACGGCACTACTCCTGTAGCCACATGGCAATCAGACTTCATTGTAAGTGAGGACCCCTGGTTCAGGCCAGTAGATGTAAAATTAGGACCTGATGGGGCAATCTATATTGCTGATTTTTATAACCGCATAATTGGCCACTACGAAGTACCCCTGGGCCATCCTGGAAGGGATCGTGAACGAGGAAGAATTTGGCGCATTACTTATGAACCAAATCAAAAAAGTCATCGATCAAAGGATTGGACGGTTCTCGATTTACCAGACTTACTTGAAGGTTTGAACGATCCGAGCCTCACCGTGAGAATGATGGTAGCTGATCAGATTGTGGATCGGTTTAGTTCAGAGGCGGCAGCGCAGAATGCAACCTCAGACCAGACCATTCACGGCATGTGGGTCTTATTCAGATTGGATGCACTAAACAATGATCTCATTTCTAGAGGACTGCAGCATTCGGATGAACGTATCAGGGTCCATACCCTGAGAATTATGTTTGAGCTGGAAAATGTCACTAAAGAACTACTGGAATACGTGAGAATCCTGGTGAGGGACGGTGATCCTCATATAAAGAGGGCAGGAACTATGTTGTTGGCAAAATATCCTTCTAAAGATCAGTTACGGATGTTCTTGGATTTTAAATCAAATACAGATATAAAAGATACGCACTTGTATTACGCCACCAGGCAATGTCTGAGAGATCACCTACGCAATAGCCAGGTGATGGACTATGTGACTAATACCACCTGGGATGAAAATGATTCAAAAACCATTGCTGATGTAATGGTTGGCGTGGATAATTTGCATGCTGCTAAATTCTTATTGTCACACCTTGAAAAATTTCAAGAGCCCGAGTCAGTTCTTACATTGTATACAACACATACCGCCAAATATCTTCCGGAATCTGATCTCCCTAAACTTTTGACACTTCTGATATTGATAACTAAAGATGATCTGGATCTGCAATACCAGGCGTTCCAATC
>QIMC01000184.1 GCA_003232185.1 Flammeovirgaceae bacterium
CTGATAGTAGCCATATCTGTTGACTGCGGGAACAGCTTCCCCGTTCAAAACTATGTATTCCAAAAAGAAAGTCAGGAGCTGGCCACCGCCCCCATAAATGCGGGGTCATTTGTACCTTCAGGTCGAAATGAATGGCGTACTGAAATCATCAACTTAGACCAATTTGCTGGGTTGGAACAGCTAAAAATCGCTTTTATTGGCGTTAATGATTTTGGCAACAATTTATACCTTGACAATATCATTATCAGCGGCACCCGCAAACCAGACCTTGACCTGGCCATCACATCCATACCGCAACCTAGCATTGTCTCTTGCGAAAGCAACATAACTCCACAGGTAATGGTAAGAAATTCTGGCTTAAGCCCTGTTAATAACTTTAAGTTGTCCTATATTCTAGACACCGGCGGATCCGACCAATTCGAATATAGTGGGGCCTCACTCCAGCCGGGTGAAAGCACTTTGATAACATTCGCAGCCACCAATGTAGGGGACGGGTCGAATAAAATTCTAGTTACTATTGATCAGGTTGAAGGTCAGGGGGGAGATGGGGAATTAGGAAATAACAGCCTGGAGCAACCATTTATTATAGATGGACAACAAGATATAATTCCAAAAATCGAAACTTTCGAACAACCACTGGAGTTTACAGACTGGCGATTCCTCAGTCTGGATGAATCCACCAGCTGGGCGGTGACTGAAGTTGGCGGTATCGAAGACGGTTCAAATCAATCGGTATTTCTAGATTTCTTCAGCTATGAAGAAAGAGGTGAGAAAGACTATCTTGCCAGCCCTGTGCTTAATCTGGAGGGAACCACCAGCCCTACCATGACTTTTGATCTGGCTTATGCAGGTAGTTCAAACTTCAATGATGGATTGTTGATCCTTGTTTCAATGGATTGTGGAGCTACCTATAGTGACACTTTATTTCAGGCGTTTGGAACAGATTTAGCCACAGTATTTAGTACTGCTAAATTTGTCCCGGCCCAGCCCACCGATTGGGTTTTGCACACACTGGATTTGACTCCATATGCAGGTCAATCAGGAGTTAGACTGGCTTTTGTTGGGGTCAATGACTTTGGTAATAATCTTTATATTGACAACATTCAATTCTTCATCTCTGACCGTACTACCAGTCTTGAACTGGATCCAAATCAGGTGATCGTTTACCCTAATCCAGCTCAGGATGATTTTTACATCACATTTAATCTGTTTGAACGATCCACCGTTGACTTAAGAGTAATTGATCCCATAGGAAGAGTTGTTTGGAACAGGTTACTACCCAATATCCTAAATCAAACCTTAGAGGTACAATTGCTCCAGGCCAATGGAGTCTATATCCTGCAAGCCACCGGCAATACTTTTCAAGTTACCCGTAGGATAATAATGGTACAATAAACACTTTCGCTTTTTTTTTCTTTTATTTGAGGAAACATAAATTATCATCACCTATGGCAGGTAAGCTGCAAGTGGGATTGCTATTTGGGGGCAAGTCTGTGGAGCATGAAATCTCCTTAAGATCTGCCCGAAACGTATATCAACACCTTGACCGGAGTTATTTTAATCCCGTACTTATTGGAATTACTAAAAAAGGGAATTGGCATCTGTTGGAGGATATTGATCAATCGATAGATTCGGCACCTCCACTCAACCTTTCTTTAGGTCATTCAAGACACACCTTCCCCACCGTGGATCAACAAGGAGGCACTGGTCTACTGGACGTGATCTTCCCGGTATTGCATGGAACCGACGGTGAAGATGGAAGTATCCAGGGTATGCTCCAATCTGTAAATATTCCCTTTGCAGGCTCAGGTGTACTTGGCTCCTCAGTGGCCATGGATAAACTTATCAGCAAACAACTTTTAAAGGATGCAGGTATTCCAACCAGTAAGTTCATTGACCTTACAGGGCAAGATATCAGCAAAGTTTCATATGAGCAAATAGAGAATATCCTGGGCTTACCCTTTATGGTGAAGCCTATCTCCTTGGGTTCCTCAGTTGGAATATCTAAAGTATCCAGTGAGCAGGAGTATTTAAAGGCAATCGAGGAATCCCTACAGTATGACCAGGGTCTGTTGGCAGAGCAATATATCTCCGGCCGGGAATTGGAGTGTGCCATACTGGGAAATACTGTGCCCAGAGCCTCCGATCCGGGAGAAATCATCGTCAGTTCAAAATACGAGTTTTACACCTACGATGCCAAATATAAAGACCCCCATGCAGTGGAAATAAAAGTACCGGCAGTACTGGATCATTTGATTGTAGAACAAATCAAAGATTTGTCACTGCGTGCCTACAAGGTGCTTAGATGTGAGGATTTCGCCCGGGTAGATTTATTTTTAAAGGATAACCAAACTATTTATATCAATGAAATAAATACCATTCCCGGTTTTACCAATTCCAGTATGTTTCCTTCACTATGGGCACAACATGGAATATCATATAGCGAATTGATAACAAAAATTTTACATTTGGCAACTGAGCGATTCGAATCAAAAAAGCAGCTTACCAGGGACTATTCAGGCAATTAGTAATAATTAGATGGCAATATTTTTCAAGCCAGGCCGTTGGGGTTATTACCTGTGAAGATTAAAAGTTTGCTGAATCCCTCAAATCCTTTACTTTTGCTCAAACTCAGGGTTTCTTCATGAAAAAGATTGGAATACACCTTGGTATCATGCTGGTAGCGGGATTGGTATTGATACTGGTATTTTTTTATTATTTCCTGCCTACCTATACCAATCACGGTGAAACGATCACAGTCCCTGACCTTGGTGGATTGCCTTACCAGGAACTTGATGAATATTTGTCACAACGTGAATTGAGGTTTGAAATAGAACAGGATTCTGGTTACAGCTCAGATTTACCTCCTTTGACCGTCTTGAAGCAATATCCTATTGCAGGGTCTAAAGTAAAGGCCAATCGAAAGTTATTTATAAATCTTAATAAAACCACCCCCCGAAAGGTCTTAATGCCGAACCTGATCGATGCCTCTGTGAAAAGTGCTCAAATGGTACTAGAGAGTTATGGGTTAGAATTGGGAAATATAGAATACAAACCCGATCTGGCCCAAAACGCTGTGCTGAAGCAAAGATGGAAAGGGAAATTGATCGAACCGGGAGACTCGATCTATCAGGGATCAATGGTAGACCTGATTGTTGGTGATGGTCTAGGCAACCAAAGGCTGGAAGTTCCCGCCTTGTTTGGTATGGACTTTAACGATGCAACGTTTACTGTTATTGGTTCCGGATTGCGGTTGGGCAGCGTACTCTTCGCTGAACCGGTTGACACCTTGTCAATGGGAGTAGTTATTCGACAAATTCCTGCAGCCGGTGCGTCCATTAGAATTGGCGAAGATGTTGATTTATGGGTTATTGGCTATAACGAAGAGACCCAGAAAGTAGATTATGCTGATGGAGCAGATGGAATAAATAACTAAGATGCAAAATGAGCTCAGAAGACTGATATTTTCTGTCACCCTTTGGACGTGGAGCAGTGTTCTATGGGGTCAACTGATAGAAGTACCCCTCACACACCGTTCGGGCTCAGAAGCCTTCCGCTCCCATTTTGGGACGATTTCTCCTCCAGTCAACCGCTGCCGGATAGCTCAAAATGGCTGATAGGCGTAAATGTAAACATCAACCGGGGACGTGGCTTGAATCCACCATCTATCAACGTAGCTACCTTCGATGGCACCGACCAACATGGTGTTCCCTATAGTGACCTGGACATCAGGGGCGAAGCCGATAGCCTGGTCTCTCAACCCATTGATTTGAGTAGTATTCCAATTGATCTGAGAAGTACTTTGTATTTAAGTTTTTTCTGGCAAAAGAAAGGGAATGGTGAAATTCCGGAAAAAGTCGATTCAATCAGGTTACAATTTAAACAATTTAAAGACCAAAGTGGGGTTTGGAACACTGTCTGGAGTGCAGTTGGTGGTGACACACTAGTTATTAAGACCTTCCAACAAGAAATTATACAGGTTCCTCCCGGGCCCTTTCAACATGGAGGGTTCCAATTTCGTTTCCAATCATACGGAAAACTAACGGGAGGTTATGACAACTGGCATATAGACTATGTGCTGCTTCGAACCAGAAGGGATGAAAATGACTTATACTTAAGGGATCACCCTAGTTCCATATTTAAAGATTTTTCAGCCATTCCCTTTGAACATTACTGTGGCAGGAGTGAGCTCTTCCGTGACAGCACCTCTGTTGTAGGTTTTAGCCTGGAGCCGCCAGTAGGTTTCCCTGCATCGATCCGATTTGGTGCCCAGGTTTTTGATGCCACTTCAGGAGTCCTGATTGATGAAATGAACAATACTGATGACGATGGGCTGCTGTTTAATGGTCAACAGTTCATCACCCTGCAGGCCAATGCCGTAGACACCACCGCATTGAACAATGCCAAGACGGATTCCTCGCTGATAATTCTCACCAAGTTCTTTATCCGGACCAAGGATTCTTTGATGTTCGATTTTATAGATCCAATGAGCGGAGATAGTGTGTTTTTTGACAATATTGACCTTACGGTAAACGACACCGCCACTGCGGTGGTGACTCTGAATCGACATTACGCATACGACGATGGAAGTGCTGAAACCGCCGCAGGAGTGAATACAATGAACGGACAGTTGGCTTACCTATACGTACTGCCTGTTCGAGATACGCTTACCGATATACAAATCTATTTCCCCAATACGGAATCCAATCAGGGTGACCAAAGCCTGCGTCTAAAGATCTGGAGCCGCTTGAGTAACCAAGAGACAGTAACCCATACACAAACAATCTTCATTAGTGCGTCCGATTCACTAGATAAGTTTACAAATTACCCGTTGTCCAAAGCACTCCTGTTAGGAGATAGTCTATTTATTGG
>QIMC01000261.1 GCA_003232185.1 Flammeovirgaceae bacterium
GAATCAACGGATATTCCTATGGATGCAGTGGTGACCCCAGAGATGGTGTGGCGGATTAGGAAGGAAATGTAGGTTACAGGTGACGGGTGGCTGGAATGATAGAATCTTAATTTCTAATTGCTATTTGATTACCCAATCCTTTGTTGCATACTCTACACAATATTCCTATCTTTTATGTTTTTGATTCTCAACCGAATCACTCAATTTATATAAAAAAATTAAAATAGACACCAACTATGGATTTATACAAACTCAATAAAACCAAACTCGCTGAGGTCAGAAACATTCCATTCAACCTGGAAAAGGACATTCAAAACTTAGTTGAAGAAAACCTGCGCGTGCTCTTTGATCTGGAGTTTGTCAAGACAGAATTCCAGCTGAACATTCTCAGAATAGACACCCTGGGCTTTGATAATCAATCCAAATCATTTGTGGTTATCGAATACAAAAAGGGCAAGAACTACTCGGTAATCGATCAGGGCTATTCCTATCTATCCTTACTAATTAATAACAAGGCGGATTTCATATTGGAGTATCTGGAAACCACCGGAAAAGCCTGAAGAAAAGCGATGTGGATTGGACGCAGTCCAAGGTACTTTTTATATCTCCTCAGTTCACCACTTACCAGAGGCAAAGTATTGAGTTTAAGGACCTACCATTCGAACTTTGGGAAATTCGGAAATATTCGAACAATACCATTGTAATGAATCAACACCGATCCACCAGCCAGGAAAGTGTGCATACCATCATGCCAACTGATGATCGTTTAGATCAAGTTAAAAAGGAAATCATCATTTACACGGAAGATTACCATTTAGAAAAGGGATCCCCAGCAACCATAGAGCTATACCAGGAAATTAAAGCCAGGGTACTTGATATGGGCGAGTTTGATATGAATCCCACCAAATTTTATATTGGTTTTAAACTCCACAAAAAGGTAGTTACCGATATTGAATTGCAGAAAAAGCAACTTCGTATGAGGATCAACTTAAAAAAGGGCCAACTGGAAGACCCCAACCAAATGTTTGAGGATGTTTCTGAAAAAGGACATTGGGGACTGGGCGATTACGAGGCTAAAATTAACACTGATCCTGATGTAGACTATTTGATGAGTATGATCAGGCAATCATTTAAGTATTACAGTGAGGGGTAGTACTCGAATATTCTCCGTTCGACTATTCTTGCTCTGGGGATTCGGTCAAAAAGGTCTTTGCGCCTGTATCGAGTATTCTTTCGGTTACCTGACCAGATTCTTCAGACGAAATCAATTTCAACTTTGGAAGGGTCGATAAGTTTTTCCAAAAATCGTGTTCCGGAGAATCAGACTGGTCCGGTTCATCGGCTATTAAATAGAATTTATTTTCTGGGGTTTCTCTATTGAAAGATTGCTCTAGTAGACTAGTTAAAGCCAGATAATCTGAAGTTTTATGATGCAAAGTGGGTATGGTTTGATCCATGGCCAGAACTTTTGCCCCGGTAAACGACCCATTCAACCCAATACAATCTAGATCATATTTAAAATACAAATTCGGAATATGCTTACTGGTTAAATGAATGTTTGTGTGGACTTTGTCCTTAACTTTACTTATCAATTTTTCCTCGACATTGTGTATTAACTTTGCATGTCCTTCTTTTATTTTTATATCTAAGGCCGCCACCTCCTCATATTCATCTGATATTAATAAGGAAAAAAGCTTATTAAATTTGAATGAATCCACTTGGTCTTTTACAATCTTAGGCTCACTAAATTGTAAAATATTGTTACTGTAACTACTCAAGTAGTGAAAATAGTTTTCGTCAATTAATTGCGGTAATGAAAAGAGTTCACCTAGATCAGAGCTGTTCATTTTGTTTATTGCTTCTATTTTAAGTTGAATCTGGCTTTCGATGTGGCTAATAACTTTCCGGGTTTCTCCTCCAAGAAATCTATTCACAAGGTGTATTTTTTTCTTGGAAAATTTGACCATAAAGTTCCCGTTTTGATAAAGGATTAGACCTATACCAAGGGTATCCATAGCCACAGTGTTTACTGCAACCCTTATAATTGAATAAAATGAGTTCATAGCCTCGAATAAAACTCGGTTAACACTTTATCATTTCGATTCTTATCAAATAAAAAATCGAGTAATGAAGATTTTAAATCATTTGATAAACCATAGGATTCTGGCACCTTAGTGCATACTTCCTCAAAATTTTGCTTACAAGTATCAATACAAAGATAAAAATAATTCTTAAGTGTCTTATTTAGGTCAATGGTCCTGCTTAAATATTTAATAATTCCTTTGGCTAAGCTGGAGTTAAAAATACTGGCATTAAAAGTATTAGATATCTCCGGTTTTAAGTCAGAATAATTCATTGAACAAAAGGTGAATGCATGGTCAAAAGCCACAAAATTCATGTTGCCATTTAAAAAAAGATTGTAATTTGTCGGCCTCCTATCGTCGTTATCAACCCAAATATCAAATAGCCCAATTTTTAAGTAATCCAAAGGGTCTGAAAATCTGTTGTAATCATGTTTGGTCTTAATTTCATCATTCAACATGGATAACTCTGTCGCATTATCAACTTGTTTGGACCCAAAGGCCAAATCGACATAGTAATGTGACTTATGCCTATTTGAAAATCCATCCTGAATCAAATCGGGGTCTACTTCTACAAGCGCCATATCAGGTGTTTTAATATCCCAGCACCTTGCCAAATAGTGACAAACGATCTCATTTATTAAGTAAATGGAAGGTTTAAGACCATTATTATTCTTGACGAAATAGACGTTATAATCATCGCATATCACTTTTAGAGGGCTGTGACCTGATGTTTTAATCTCTCGGAGTATGGAGATTGCTTCAAACGTAAAATTGGGTCAACCAAAAGTAAAAAGGTATTTATTCAAAATTTCCAATCTAAGACATTTTTTGCACTATGAAAACTCCTTCAATCCAAACCCCTAATCCTTATACTGACTGTCTTTTTCTCGATCTGACCATCAATTCAGGCTGATTCCTTACTAAAAAGTTCGGGCTGCGTGGTAGCTAATTTATGTAATTTTCTGCTTCTGCTAATGATGATTGCTATAGTTTATTGCATTTGAATGTGCTTGAAAATCTTCTATTTGTGGAACTCAGTCCATATTAACGATATTTTGACATTATGTGCATTTATATTGACCTCATATTTATTTGATAAAAGTAAATATTAAGTATACTTTATGTCACATATTATGTCAATTATAAGGCCTGATATTATCACATATAGGGAGGCAAAATCAATATATAATAAGAATTTGCATTATATGATAATATAAAGTATTATTTTTGTCATATAATCTGTCGTATTTTCTGTCAATTATTTTGTCCAATAAATACCCGCATCTCTTATTTAAGCGGAACTGGGAAATCTCGCAAAAGTCTCAATTCCTGCTTGGGCAGTGTCAAGCCTATATTCAGGCAATCAGCAATACCCCGATTTTGCCAGACCAATATAGAGAATTGCTAAATGTTGCTTTGGTAAAAGGTGCTCAGGCTACTACTGCCATAGAAGGGAATACCTTAACCAAGAAAATAAATCAAGGCCATCATGTAGCACCTAGCAAAGAATACCAGGAAATCGAAGTAAAGAATATTCTGGATGCCTTCAATCAACTCTTGGGCGAAGTTGTAATTGATGATCGAAGTGACCTGATAACTCCTGAAGTCGTTAAGCGCTTCCATCTTATGGTCGGTAAAAATTTGGGCAAGCATCTTGATGCCATACCTGGGAAGTTCAGGCAAGATCCAAGAATTGTGGGCACATACAGTTGTCCTGATTATGATGATGTCCCGGAATTGGTTAATCAATTGTGCGATTGGCTATTAAAAGAGTTTCATTATCCCAAGGGACAGGATTTTCATGAAACTGTAATTCAGGCTATTGT
>QIMC01000206.1 GCA_003232185.1 Flammeovirgaceae bacterium
CCCCTGAACTTTACTCCCTGGTACTGAGTTGGCAGAAAGCCACTGCCCCAATAGTAGTCGTAAAATATCTGACCGCAACTGGCTTCCTTATCCCGGGAAGTCATGGCCACAAATGCCGGCAGATCTTCAGAGGTACTTCCCAACCCATAGGTTAGCCATGAGCCCATAGTGGGGCGTCCCAGTTGCTCTGATCCTGTTAGAAAAAAGGTGATCGCTGGGGCATGATTCACAGATTCAGTGTGCATGGACTTAATAAAACACAGTTCATCAGCTATTTTGGCAGTTTCAGGCATTAGATCAGATACCCAGGTGCCACTCGCCCCATGTTGGGCAAATTCACCTATCCCGGAGATTAAAGGTCGGTTCAATTGCTTTCCGGTCATGGTAGAGAATCGCTTGCCAGCCACTATTTCGTCCGGGATTTGTGTTCCATGCCATTTCTTGAGTTCTGGTTTGTAATCAAAAAGGTCAACATGCGAAGGTGCCCCATTCTGGAACAAGTAAATTATGCGTTTGGCCTTGGGTGCAAAGTGGGGCAAACTTGCTTTGAGTATTTCGGGTAAACCTGAAGTACTTTGACCTCTGAGTGGAATCATTCCGGGGTTCAATAAAGTACCCAGAGCCGCCAGTCCTATACCATGAGCCATCTTTCCGAAGAAATTTCTTCTGGTTAATGATGCCTGGAACTGTTGAACTGGATGCATGGCTTACAATCTTAAGTTAGTCATTATTGTCTGGTAAGGGTCTCATCTAAATTCAATAAAAGAGAACACAGGGCTGTGTAGGCTGCATGTTCAGTAGTACTTGGGTTTGGATCTTTAGGGTGCTCCCCAATGCTAATGATCATTTGGGCTTCATCAATGGTTTCTGAGTATTCCTTCCGTAATTTATTCAGTCGCAAGTCCAGGATGGCAAATTCTTGCTCGACGGGCTTTCTGGAAGTAGCAAGTTCAAAGGCCAGAGTAATTCGAGCCCGATCGGTATTCTCTTTCTTCAATACCCTGGACGCCATTACCCTGGCCGCCTCCATAAAAGTGACGTCATTTAAGGTAGTTAATGCATGAAGCGGAGTATTGGTTATGGATGCTTTCACGGTACAGGTTTGCCTGCTGGCGTTGTCAAACAAAATGGTAGGTCCTACAATGCGTCTCCAAAAGGTATAAAGGGTCCTTCGATACAGGGCATCTCCATGGTCCTGTTGGTACTTGATCTTACCGAAAGTGGCCTCCTCCCAGACACCTGGAGGCTGATAGGAATTGACAGATGGGCCTCCAATTGAATCTACCATCAGTCCACTGATCATTAGTGCCTGGTCTCGCAGCATCCAGGAAGGCCACCTCATTCTGGTTGCTCTTGCATAATACAGGTTTTCGGGGTCCACTTCGAGCAATGTTGCACTGACCTTGGAGGACTGCTTGTAAGTTGCACTCATTACAATCTTCTTAAAAAAAGCCTTCAAGTCCCAATTGCTTTCCATAAGGTCTACTGCCAGCCAGTCCAACAAATCCGGGTGTGTGGGCAGTGCTCCCTGTACCCCAAAGTCTTCAATGGTTTTTACGATTCCATGGCCAAAGAAATTCTGCCAGTATCTGTTGACGGTAACCCGGGCAGTAAGGGGGTGGTCCCTGGTTACCAGCCATCGGGCCAGAGTAAGTCGATCGTTAGTGGCATGTTCAGGAAGTTTAGGCAGCACTTTTGGAACGTTTTTGAATACCTGCTCCATGGGTTTATCATAAGTGCCTCGTTCCAATACGAATGTAGGTCTGGGATGTTCAAGCTGGTCCATTACCATCACTTGCAGGTTGTCAGCAGACTGGCGGTCACGATTGTTCTTGGCATTTTTCAAGTCCTTTAATAAGGTAGTGTACTCTGGGTCTCTATCCTGAAAATAATTTTGAAGTAGTCCAATATAGTAGGGGTTCCTTTGGTTCGGGGTATAGCCCAGGGCATATAGATTGTCGCCATCCAATCCGGCGGCCAATACCGATTCAGAGGCGGGAAGATTTTTATTTCTAGGGAATTTTTCCAGTTCTTTATTGGCCACTTTGGTGGACATTTCATCCACATACTTCTGTAGCTCAGCCACTTTTTCCAATTTTACCGGTGGACTGAGGTCCAATACCGGGGCTACCCGGCCATGATATCCAATGCCCTCTTCACTGGTCTGGTTAAAATAGTCATAAAACTGATAGTACTCCTTTTGAGCAATGGCGTCGAACTTATGATCGTGACATCGGCTGCAATTCATGGTGAGTCCCAGCCAGGTAGTACCCATGGTCTCCACTCGATCGAATACATTTTCTACCCTGGTCTCCTCAGGGATCCTTCCTCCCTCTCCATTGTACATATGATTGCGGTTGAAAGCCGTGGCCAGGATATTTTCAGTAGTGGCATTTGGATACAGGTCTCCGGCCAACTGTTGAATGGTAAATTGATCATAAGGTAGGTTGTGGTTGAAGGCATCAATCACCCAATCACGCCAGGGCCACATACTTCTGGTAGGGTCACCCTGAAAGCCATTGGTATCTGCATACCGGGCCACATCCAGCCATTCCCAGCACCAGCGTTCACCGTATTTTGGAGAGGCAAGTAGACGATCTACTACTTTTTCATAGGCATTTTCCGAATGGTCCTCCTCAAACTGTTTTATTTCCTCCAAGCTTGGCGGAAGCCCTGTTAGGTCGAAGCTTAATCTCCTGATCAATACCCGTTTTTCGGCCCTGTCCGATGGTGATAAGCTTATAGACTCCAACTTTTGCAACACAAAATGGTCAATTTCATTAATAGGCCAGTCATTGTTTTCGATCTGTGGAAGAGGGTTTTTTATGGGGGAGATGAAGGCCCAGTGGTCTTTCCATTCCGCTCCCTGAGTGATCCATTTGACTAAAATCGCTTTATCTGTGGCTGTAAGTTGTAATTTAGAATCAGGAGGAGGCATCATCTCTTCCGGGTCTTCCAGTAGAATCCGGTGGATCAAGGCACTTTCATGCGGTTTTCCTGGAATTATTGGAATGACCTCGCTGTCCACTCTCTTGGAGAAAGCCTGTGTTTCATCATCAAGGCGAATTTCTCCCTTGCGTGCATTTTCGTCAGGACCGTGACAAGAGTAGCAGCGATCAGAAAGAATGGGCCGTACATGGAAGTTGAAATCGATAGTTTCCGGTAATTGATCATAGGCGATTTTAACCTCTTCGGGTAGGCGAGAGGAGCAACCGAAGAACCACCAGATACTGGCAATCAGGAAATATCGAGTTATGTTCGGGTTTTTGGTATCGGATCCCATAAAAATAAATGTACGGATTTTTCTAATAGGATGGGTGCACTTAACGGAGTAACGCAAATTATTATGAGGCAAACCTGCAGGATTGTGGTTATGTATTCAACCTCAATGGAATCACTTTCCTACAACCGGGATGATGGGTCACTGTGATCATTTTTGATTAATTTTGAACATGATACATACCATTGACCTGAATTTTAAGGGTCTGCCGCATTCAATAGCCTCATTTTTAATACCAACTGAAG
>QIMC01000011.1 GCA_003232185.1 Flammeovirgaceae bacterium
AAAAAAAGTGGCGAAGTCAGGAAGAAACTCTCGATAGACAATTTGTCAAATCTTTGGCCGCATCGTTGGTTTGTTTTCTTTCACTATTCTCACCCACCTTTGGTACAAAGGCTGCGTGCGCTCAATCGTCAATAATCCGGGTTAAAGAAAATCGATATCCTGGATAAAAGGGTATTTCATTAGCATTTGTACACCTTCTTTCAACGACAAATCCTCATATAACACCTGGTAGAGGGTATTGGTTATGGGTGCCCTCACCCGGTAATTATCGGCCAGCTTTTTGACGATTTTTATGGTATTGACTCCTTCAGCTACTTCTTCCATGGAGCTCAGTATGGTAGAAAGGGACTCTCCCTGAGCCAGACGGTATCCAAGAGTAAAATTACGACTGAGTTTACTGGAACAGGTAGCCACCAGATCTCCAACTCCAGCCAGACCAAGAAAAGCCTCAACATTACCTCCTAGCGCTTTACCTAAATAGATCATCTCTACCATCCCACGACTTATCAGGAGGCCTTTGGTATTATCCCCATAACCCAGCCCGCTAATAGCACCAGCTCCGATAGCTATAATATTTTTTAATACCCCACAAAGTTCAACCCCAATTAGATCATTGTTTCCAAATACACCAAAACGGTCACTTTTTAACAGTTTCTGCCCAAGATGGATTACTTCATCGAATTGACTGGCCACCACAGTAGCTGCAGGTTGATGCTCATTTATTTCACTGGCTAGATTCGGCCCCGCCAAACATCCAATCCTCACTGCCAGGCTTTCATGGCGAATGAGCTCGCTCATGGTATAAACCTGGTCGCGCCGTAGCGTCTTTATCTGATCTAATGAATCACCATTTAGTTGGACTTCAAACCCTTTGGTACCGTGAATTAATATGTGGTAGGGTTTCAAATAAGGAGACAAATCCACGATCATGCTCCTAAAACTTGCAGAAGGGACTACTGGAAATATAACCTCACAGGTATTGGCCAGAAGCTCCAGGTCACCAGTTCCGGTAATGTTTGGATGCAAGCTTATGCTCCTGGCGGTTCTGTGTGTTTGGGCTTGCTCGACCACTTCAGGATTTCTGGCATAAAGCAGTACTGGTACATTCTCAGCCAAAATATTGGCCACAGCACAGCCAAAGCTGCCTGCACCGACCACGCCTACCGGCCTACTATATATATTGCTCGAGTCCATATCCGTGTAACCGGTTGTGATAATAGTACAGTGTATACAAATCCATAGATATCACATCTCCTGTTTTACTTTTAAGTAATGGTCTTTTGGCATGGTACAGTCCAACGTTATTCAAACCATGAGTAATTACTGCTTCCGGGCTGCCTTCAAGATGATAAGCAGTTTGAAGTTTATCCTGGTCTCTCAATTCAAAAACCTTGCTTCGAACCATTATAAAATGTTCCAGAAATCTATGGTAATCGATGGGCATTTCGTCGGGTGGAATCCTCAGGAAATTAAAAAGGTCTAGTTTGCTATGTTTTTTCTTTAGTATCTGAAAGGCTACAAAAGCTACCAGATGACTTGAAAAAATCCGGTTTATTTTATGAAACTCCTCAACAATCCTATTCCCTAACATGCGGGTATACTCAGTGTCTCGTTGAGGGTCTTTAGTGATTTCACCAAATGACTTGAAGTAATCGGAGGTATCAATGGGTCTGCCTTTTGGGTCAATTGAATTTCCTTGATCATCAACATAATTTCCAATTGGATCCAGGGCCCTTCCGATAGAGACACTAATATCAGACCCTTTATTAAAGAACTTAAACAAGAACTTCATGATCTTGTATGAGTTTGTGAACTCATCGTTTTCTACATAATACCGTTCTTGTCCTTGTTGTTCCAAAAATTGATGAATAAGCCCCGGTGCTTCCAATACAAAGTGATAATTTAGAACTACCGGAACAATAAAAACCTTAGTTGCTTTCCCTTCAGGGCTTTCTGAATAATTGCATCGTTGTGCTTCGATGGCAGTACTTAAAAGCCCCATCCTCAGGTTTTCTTCAATCTTCCCTGAGCGAGATCGGGTTCCGCCAGGAAAAAACAAGCTATGACAGCCGTATTTTATAGCCTCTGTGCTATATGCTTTCAGAGATTCCAGGTAGAGCAGGTTCTTCTTTCTACGATCAACCTTGTAAGCACCGAGGCTGTTCATGAAATAGGCGAAAATTCCAATATTGAACAGGTTAAGCCCGGCACCATAGATGAATGCCGGAAGACCCAAATGGTGAATAACCCAGCCAATAAGCGCTGAATCAAGGTTGCTGAAGTGCGTGGGTACCATCACCACAGTGCCTATTTTCGCCAGGGAACGAAGTTGTTCTGTTTCACCTGTTACATGGATCTTGTCAGGGAGGTCCAATTGTCCACTCCACAATGCTTTTGGTCCCTTGATTCTTGCGACATTCAACAAACGAGCAAAACCAAAGGTGATAATCGTCCGTGCCAGTCGATAGCTAGATTGTTTATAATTGCCGGCGATCTCTTCGCTATATCGGGAAACAATGCTCTCCACCATTTCAGTGGTGTTTTTTTCAAGGGACTTAGGTGGAAGTTGATTAAGGTTTACCAATTGAACTTTAATATTATCCCAAAACTCATCATCATCTTCCGGGTCCACCTTCCAGGGATTACGCCTCATTCTGTTGCGCTCAAGAAAAAGAGTTAACTCCAGCTCTTCTATGAGACTTTGAGGGCTGTGTCCATTGTGTAGTATCCTGTTTACAGTTTCATTAACTACTGCAGAAATAAACGACTTGCGATTTTTACTCAAGCGAACCACAGGCCATTCGGTATGACCCGGTAATATCGGAGAATAGGATTTGGGCTGGTGCTCTGGGGATCGCGGGGTCATAAATGACTTTCATGGAAACCTAAAGATAGGAAAGTAATTATAAGTGATGAATGATAAGTGATAAGTTGAGTTTGTAGAGCTACTTACCACTAAAAACCAAAAACTAAAAACTCAAAAGTCTTCAATCTTTACCACAGCGTCTAAATTTAATTCACCATAGATGTGAGGAAAAAGTTGGCCATGCCCCATGAGATCCTCGTACCTAATTTCAGCACTTACTTTAAGTGGATCGATCGTAAGCAATAGCAGTTGAGATTGACCTCTGAAATGTTTGTCACGAGTGGCCTCCAACTGGTCAAAAGTACTGGCATGAATAAACCCGTCTTTTTGTAGTCCGGTATAGTGGGTCTCCGATTTCTTTCCTTTCCAACCTGCGATATCAGTTATGTGGTATATCATCCGATCGGAGTCGGTACTAAGAGAAAGGTTCACAGGTAAAAATTTTATGGCAAAGCTTACAAAGGCCTGGATATTGTCACTTACTCCAACTAAAGGATAATCACGACTTAGGCCGAATAGATGAATCGTCAAAATCTGATAACCCCTCCAACCCAGATAAATGGCAAACACTCCTCCAAACAACAAAAACAGGGTAGGCCATGGATTCAGAAAATCCCGGTAAAAGGCCACAGAGGTAAAAGGTACCCCGATTCCTCC
>QIMC01000434.1 GCA_003232185.1 Flammeovirgaceae bacterium
GGTACGCTGCCATTGAGTTCCTTCTTTACCAACCTTATGGCCTCTGTAACATAATTCAGATCGGATTCCGGATTGGCAATTTTCAGTCTTTTTACATCATCACTTGAACTAATGGTCCTTGGGAAAAAGGGGCCCTTTCTCTCAATTAATTGGTACGGAAGTCCCATGGCTTCAGGGATCACTAATATATCCGAAAAAATGATCGCGGCATCGACCTGAAGTATATCTACTGGTTGTATTGTAACCTCGGCGGCCAACTGTGGAGTGCGCACCAATTCTACAAACCCACTTAGTTTTTCTCTGATAGCTCTGTATTCTGGAAGAATTCGACCTGCCTGTCGCATTAACCATACCGGCGTCCGTGATACTGGTTGACCGGTCGCCGCCTTTATTATAAGATCATTGCTTAATTGCATGGGCCAAAGTTACTAGAAATAAAGAAATCCTTGAACAGAGTTTGTACTGTTATACCTTGATATTTTCGATTCATAATTTTGTACCTTTATTTAAATTCCTAAAACAATCATGTCCTTACTGTTTAACGACTTCAAAAGTTGGAAATCTTACTGTGATGATAAGCAAGTTCCATTGTATCAACCGGTAATTATTTATGAAATTGAGCAAAAAGGGGGTAGTGAAAAGGAAATATGGGAAGGACTTTCACATGCCTATCAAGTGATGAAAAAAGCCGTGCATACCGGCCTTGAAGAGGAGATGAGTACCAAATCTGGTATGATAGAGAATGCAGGCAAAAAAGTATTTCAACATGAGCTTTCAGTGCTATCAAATTCCTTTCGGGAATTAGTAGCCAGAGCCCTTGCCGCTAAAGAAGTGAATGCTTGTATGGGACTGGTAGTCGCTGCTCCAACCGCAGGAGCCTCCGGTATATTACCAGGCACCCTGGTTACTTTACAAGAAACCCACAACCTTAACGACAGAAAGATTCTGGAATGTTTGCTGGTAGGTGCCGGCATAGCTTTGATTATCGAACGAAACGCTTCATTAGCAGGAGCAGTAGGAGGTTGCCAGGCCGAGACCGGGAGTGCAGCGGCTATGGCTGCAGGTGCTATTGTTTACGCTTTGAAAGGCTCCATCAGCCAGGTATTCAATGCTGTAGGCATTACCATTCAGTGCATGCTGGGCCTGGTTTGTGATCCTGTAGCAGGGCTGGTAGAAGTCCCCTGTGTGGTACGCAATGCCAGTGCAGCTGCCATTGCCTATTCTTCCGCTCAAATGGCTATTGCTGAGGTTACTGGCATTATTCCAGTTGATGAATGTGTTCTAGCACTAGGAGAAGTCGGACAAAGCTTGGAGGACCGCTATAAAGAAACAGCCTTAGGGGGACTGGCGACAACACCTACCGGACTAAGGATAGCCGGGAGGGTATTGATAAAGGACATTGATGTACTCCCTGATAAAATTTAAAACCGGGTTAAACTACAGCGGAAGCGATCTGACTCAAGGTTATAGACCAAAAAATCGCACTTACTAACATATAGATGATTACCTTCCTACGAGGGCTTCCCATTGCTGTCACCAGTATGGTACCGATGATGGGGGTAAAGAAAATAGGAGTCAGAAATGTAATACCAGCTATTCCAAATCGATTCCAAAGATAATTAAAATGCTTATTGATGGCTTTTTTACTTCTAATATGATTTATCATCCTGGTAATCATGGGATATCCAGTGCGTTCTCCTATCAGTGAGAATATCAATACACTGGTCATCATGCCTAGAACACTTATTACCACAATCCAACCTGCAGGCAGACCTGTAGCTACACCAATTGGCGGACCGATCATGAACTTAGTCATGCTAAGGAAATATACAGAAAGGTATTTTATAACTTCAGAAAACATTAGAACTTGAGCTTAACACTTTAAAGGTATAATACCCATATATCAATAATAATACGAATCCTTCATTTCTACCTACTTCTCTTTTATGGATCATCATTGGCAGAACCAATAAAGTAATTCCTAGCATCCAAACCATGTCGGTGTTTAGAATTATATCGCTAACCTCGATTTCTTTGATAATACTGGTAATCCCCAAAATAGAAAGAATATTGAAAATATTAGACCCCATTAAATTTCCCAGAGCCAAATCTGTTTGGTTTTTAAATGAAGCAATTGAAGCGGTCACAAGTTCAGGCAGGCTTGTGCCTAATGCAAGCACGGTGATTCCTATTACCCTTTCACTGATACCAAAGTGTATTGCTAATGCCTTTCCTCCTTCAACAAACCAATCAGATCCATAAAACAATCCGAGACATCCGATTATTATTAAAACGATATCCTTAAATAAATGTTTTCGGCGGTCTGGTTTAGGTAATTCATCACTGGATATGTTCTTATTCTTATGATTCTCTTTTCTTGACTTAAGGATTATGAACGCGGTATATCCAACTAATAAAGCAATAAACAAAAACCCTTCGTATGATTTGAGCAATCCTTCTCTGACCAGGAAGTACAGCAATACCGAGCTACCCATGGTCATGGGCCAATCTATCTTGATGCTGTCGGCGTTTACTCGGATTGGTCGTATGATAGCAGCAACTCCCAGCACCAGGGCGAGATTACATATATTCGAACCAATTACGTTGCCCATAGTTAAGTCCGGGCTACCGGAAAGTGCAGCATTTATACTGACAAGCAGCTCAGGGGAACTAGTGCCAAATGCAACAATGGTTAGTCCCACCACCAAAGGGGAAATTTTCAGCTGTATGGCTAGATTGGAAGCACCCTTAACTAAGAAATCTCCTCCAAGTACTAGTAAGAAAAGTCCGGCAAAAAGATAAAGCACGTAATCAGACATAAAGCCGTTTAATCAATTTTATTCCCAAATAATAAATCACCGGCATCTCCCAGTCCGGGCACTATATATCCTTTTTGGTTTAAGCCTTCATCCAATGCGCCCACCCATATTTTGTAGGGGATTTTGAGTGATTGCTTAATATTCTCTATTCCCTCGGGTGACGCAATGGCAAAGACCAAATGAAGCATTTTAGGAGTACACTTTTTAAAAATCAATTCCAAAGAAGCCAACATAGATTTACCGGTAGCCAACATTGGATCCACAACTACCAAATCTTTGTTATCCAATAGCGGAATGGCATGGTATCCTAATGAAACCCTAATATCTTCTTTCTTTCCTTCTATACGCTGAGCACCTATAAAACCACAATCAGACTGATCAAAAAACCTTTGAAAACCCTCCATAAATGGCAATCCAGCTCTTATTATGGTGAATAAAACGGGCTGTTCGTTTAAGATATTGATAGAAGTCCGTCCAAGTACCGTGTCAACCTTAACCTGTTTATACGCTAAGCTTTTAGATAATTCATACGCCATTATTTCTCCCAATTTTTTCAGGTTCCTTCTAAATTGACCCCTGTTCTTTTGAGAATCTTTGTCACGGAGCTCTAATAATATTTGATTGGCTATAGAATTTACAGCGTTCAAGACAAAAATACTTTGCTGCATAACCTTTGAAACCGATCAGGTTGAATTTCTTT
>QIMC01000230.1 GCA_003232185.1 Flammeovirgaceae bacterium
CCAAAGTTTCCGATTGCCTGCAGCCCGAATATATGCCCAAGCATAAACAAATGACAAGCAGTCTGTTGAATGAAACCTTCATCATAACTTGTAAGATATTCTAATCTAAAGCTTACCTGTACCCTCGCACTCCAGAGGCTAACCCGCCAGAAGTAACCAGCTTGACTGCCAACTAAACACTAAACACTAAACACTAAAAACTAAAAACTAAACACTAACCTTGGTGTTCATCACCTTAGTTTGGATTCGAATAGACATTAAGTGTATTTGCTGATACAACTCTTTAGAAAATTTTTCATCGAGTCCTAGTTTTTCTGCTGTAGCCATACGGTCTTTTAATATCTCATCCCATCGGCTCACCTGTAGGATCGTCATTTTATGCTCCCGTTTATATTCAGCAATTTTCTCTACTACCTTAGCTCTTTTGGAGATGGTATCTAATATTTCCAGGTCAATCAGGTCGATCTCATCTCTAAACAGGCTTAAGAAGTCAACAGACAGCTCATCACCCTCTGGTTTTCGTAGTTTAAGTTGGCCCAGTAGTTCAGCCAATGCATCAGGCGTCAATTGCTGTGCTTTGTCACTCCAAGCCTCGTTGGGGTTGGGATGTGCTTCGATCATTAATCCATCCATCGCAAGATCCAGGGCCTTTTGTGAAACTTCGAGTAAAAGGTCTCGTTTTCCACAAATGTGACTGGGGTCGCAGATCATCGGAAGATCAGGTAGTAGCCTCTTCAGTTCGATGGGTATTTTCCATTGTGGAGCATTTCGAAAACGCCCGTTTTGTCCGGATGAAAATCCTCTATGAATCGCCCCAAGCCGGGTTATTCCAGCCTGATGAATCCGCTCAATAGCTCCCAACCACAACTGTAGGTCTGGGTTTATGGGGTTCTTTACCATGACAGGAACGTCCACACCTTTTAACGCGTTGGCAATTTCCTGTACACTGAATGGGTTTACTGTGGTTCGCGCACCAATCCACAGTATATCTACTCCGTGCTTCAGTGCCTCATAAACGTGATTGGCATTAGCAACTTCTACCGAGGTTAACAGACCGGTTTCTGCTTTTGCTTTCTGAAGCCAGGAAAGTGCTTCTATACCGACACCCTCAAAACTATTGGGACGGGTTCTTGGCTTCCATATTCCTGCCCTGAATACTTTAACCTGAGGCGTATTTTTGACTAAATCCCTGGCTGTCTGCATTACTTGCTCTAGTGTTTCTGCACTACAAGGGCCGCTAATTATCAATGGTGACTGATCCGAGATCCCCCATTTTTCTATTGGTACAAGGTTCATTTTAATATTTGTCATGCTTTAATTGCGTTTTGTAGTTCCTTAATTCTATTTATTGCTTCGTTTATTCTTTTAGTGGTTACACATAGCGATGCCCTTATATATCGATTGCCCTGGTCACCAAAGACTTGGCCAGGGACCACGAAAACTTTGGCTTCTTCCAAAATTCGATCAGTGAATTCAAGAGTATCTACGTCATCGGGTACTTTTCCCCAAACAAATAGCCCTGCAGTTTGGTTTTCATAGGTGCAGTTTATTAAGTCCATGAGCTGATGAATCAGGGCTTTTCTGGCCTGATAAGTTCTATTTTGAGTATGATGCCAGGTGCTGTTGATTTGTAGCGCAACTACAGCGGCCTCTTGTATACCTTTGAACATCCCGCTGTCAATATTGCTTTTAACCTGAACCACAGCATCGATATAACTGGAGTTTCCCGTAAGCATTCCTACCCGCCAACCGGCCATGTGATGTCCCTTGCTCAATGAATTTAACTCCAGACCAACTTCGAAGGAGCCAGGCACTGAGTGTAAGCTGAATGGAGGATGAGGGTTTAGGATCAGGCTGTAGGGGTTGTCATGACAAAGCAAGATATTCCTGGCTTTACACCACTTAACCAATCGACTAAAGGTTTGCTCATTTGCAAGTGCACCAGTTGGCATGTGGGGATAATTTACCCACATTATTTTTACCTTTTCGGTATCTAAGTCTTCAAGAAACTCCCACCTTGGCTGCCATTGATGCTCAGCGTCCAAGGAGTAAGAAACCAGGTTCGCACCAACTAAGCGAGCAGCTCCTGCATATCCCGGGTATCCCGGGTTTGGTATCAACACCTCATCTCCGGGGTTTAGGAACGCCATGGAAATTAAAAAAATCCCCTCTTTTGATCCCATTAACGGCAGAATCTGCCTGTCTGTATCAAGTACGGTTCCGTAGGTGCCTTGATACCATTGAGACATGGCAAGCCGAAGCTCGGCAATGCCCCTATAAGGCTGATAACCATGATTGTCCTTTTTTAGAGCTGATTGAAATAGAGTATCAATTACTTCTTGAGCAGGGGGAATGTCCGGGCTGCCGATACCTAGATTGATAACGTCATCACCAGAATCATTCATTCTCCTGATTTCCAGAAGCTTTTTAGAAAAGTAGTACTCCTCTACCTGCTGCAGTCTGTTGGCTATCGGTATAATCATTATCTCTTAATCCTTTTTTATATTTTCCCAATACACGACTTGAAAAAGTACATGCCTGCAATTCTCTTATAGCACCTTCCAGGTTGGTTTCTTCTCCCCATTCCAAGTCAAGATGAAACTGATATTGATAGGGCTTGCCCAGAATCGGAACCGATTGGATCTTAGTGATATTAATCAGGTTTAGGTGAAACACCTGCAATACTTCCAATAGAGATCCTACTTTGTGTGCGGCTTCCAGACACACAGAAGCCTTATTCGGGTCTTTTACCGTTTCCTTCCCGGTGCGGCTAAGCACCAAAAACCTGGTCTGGTTCTTTTTGATATTTTCGATATTTGTAGCAAGAATTTCCAGCCCATAAAGTTTTGCAGCATTGGCTCCGGCAATGGCGGCAATGCCCATTTGGTGGTGTTCCTTGATGTCACGAGCACTTCCTGCAGTATCGTATTTTTCAATGGCTATTATTTTCTGATGCTCCTCCAAAAATATATTGCATTGATGCAGCGCAATAGGATGCGAGTGGACGAATGCTATGTCTTCTAGTTGTTGGCCCGGAATAGCCATTAAATGCTGCTCAATATGGAGGTATTGCTCCCCGATAATGTGTAAAGGATAAGCTTGTAATAAGCCATAATTTGGTAGCAGGCTTCCCGTAAAAGTATTCTCAATGGCCATTATTGCGAAGTCTACTTTGCCTTGGCCCAAGGACTCACATACTTGCTCGAAACTTCGACATTCCAGAATTTCCACTCCCTGGCCATTAAAATAAAGTCTTGCCGCCTGGTGGTGAAACGAGGCGGCAGCTCCTTGTATGGCAATGTTTAATTTTCCAGTCATGACATAAAAAAAAGTCCCGAAATTTTCCGGGACTTTATGAGTTCTTGGTATTTTTCAATACACTAATCCATAATCCCGATCCGAGGACTAAAAAAGTAAAATGCATTGAAGAATAAATTCATATTGTTGCTTATAATAAGATACAATGTTAAGCAATAATTCTTCTTTGTTCCAAATTTATCCCGAATTTATTAATATAACAATGACCCTTATTCAACCAGATCTTTGTATTAATCCTCCTTCACGTTCGCTTGCGTCAACGCCGAAGTCGGCTACGACGAAGGAGCTCGGCGGACGAGAAAATTAGGTATTTCATACATCACAGGAAGTGCTGGAGATTCCATCAATAGCTCAGGCGGCATTTTTATCTTTGACCAGCATGTGCGCTTTTTCTTTTATGATTGCCCCTACTGTACGTCCCTGAATTTTACTTTCCAGCCATGATATAATATCAAAATATATAACATAGGGACTGTCCACTAGTTGCAACAATTGATCCCTGAGGTTTTGGAATTGTTCTACCAATGCCCCGGGAGTCATGTGCCGATCCAGGCGTTTAATAAACTTCAGTATATAGATTTGGAATAACTGCAAGTCGTTTTTCTTGGCCAGGTAGCGGTAGGTGGATCTTAAGTAATAGGAAATAACATCGGTATGCCCAAGTTCAAAATGGGATATCAGATTGATGATTCGGGCAAAACTATGCACGTCTTCTCTAATGTCATCTTCCTCAGTATTGATAATCCGGTACAGCCATTTAGTAGCCTGATTGAAATTACCGTTCCCAAAATAAAGACAGGCGATTTTGTAGTACATAATCAATCGAGAGTGCTTATCCAACTGGTGTATAATCTGCTCCAGTCCGGGTTTGATCTTGGCGAATAAAATCACTCCAATTTCGAAATCACCCAACATAAAGTATTTATTAAATAAGTGAGAATAGATATACTTTTGCAATTTCAGTTGAATGTTGGCGTCTAGCTCAACCCCTTGTAATTGGGGTATATTCTTCATACGACGATGATTTTGAACAAAATCGGTAAACCGCATCAGCTTATATTGGGCAATCATTAAGTGATTCAGTCCCTTTAAATAAAGATCCAGGTATTCGGGAATTTGTCTGTTGTCTTCAAACAGATCAACCCATTTTTGAGCGTAAGTACACCCTTTTTTAAAATCCTGGATGAAGAAATAATAATCTACAAACAGATTATATAAATGTAGCTTTTCGTAGAAGCTCAGTGATTCTTCTCTATATTTTGGAAGCTTTTGCTTTAGAATTTTAGTTACTTTCTCAAAATCTGCCTGGTTTCTTACAAAACCTTTGCGTAGGTATAGTGCATTCAACTTTACCAGTATGTTGGAAAAAGAATTAATGTTATTGATGCGATTATTAACGTCGCTTACCTGAGTGATAATGGCATTGACCCGCTCCTGATTTCCTTTGCCAACCGTTTGGGACAATACTTGTTTTTCCCATTTATATATCTCCAGTAGTAACTCCAGGTTATGATGCTTGTGCGCCATTTTCTTGGCTTTTTTCAGCATCTTAACGCATTGATCGTAATGTGAACGGTTGTAGAGAATTTGGGCATGATCAATTAACTCTCTTATCTGTATATCTTTGACATTTTTGTTGTCAAACATTCTTAAGCTCTGTAAAATCCGTTTGTATAAATGCG
>QIMC01000348.1 GCA_003232185.1 Flammeovirgaceae bacterium
TCTGCATTGAGTGCTTAAAATATAGGGTTAGGCCCTTTAATTACTACAATTAGGAAACTAATAATTAATGCATTTTATTTGTAAATGGTATTTAGGAATAAATCAATACAAAACGAATGAAAAGATATCAACTAGGGGAATTTGAGGAAGTAGTCTTGCTCACGGTTGGCATTCTCTATAGTCAGGCATACGGAGTATCTATCAAAAAGGAAATCGAAACAAGGTTGTCCAGAAAGGTCAGTGTGGGAGCACTCCAATCCGCACTTTGCCGACTCGAACAAAAGGGATATCTGCAATCACACGCTGGTGAGTCAACTCTGAAACGAGCAGGAAGACCTAAACGATATTTTGAAATTACAGTACCCGGTAAAAAAGCACTGGAATATGCCAGAGGTACTAGAAATGAGCTTTGGGAGGCCATTCCTAAAGTAGCATTTGATATATAGACTAGTTATAATTCAATGAAGAACTCCTCTCCTCCTAAAGTCTTTCTCCGCTTCTTCAAGTGGTTTTGTCGCCATGATCGACATAAGTATGTAGAAGGGGATTTGCTGGAATTGTACCAAGAAAGAATACAGAAGGTCAGCAAGCGAAAGGCAAATATAAGATTTGCAATGGACATATTATTGCTCTTCAGGCCAAGCATAATTAGGCCATTTAAAGGATTTAAAAGTTCAAATTATTACGGACTGCTACAGCATAACGTGCTCATAACTTTTCGAGTGATCAGCAGAGACCGTCTGTATTCTGTGCTGAACATATTGGGTTTGGCGTTAGGAATAGCCGCATTTATTTTCATATTCCAATATGTCAGATTCGAAAAAAGTTTTGATCAATTCCACAAGAATAACCCGGACCTTTACCGGATCAACTATCAATACTTTTTAGCAGGTGAGTTGCAAAGGTCTGTAGCAACAGTTCCTCCAGCAATAGCTCCTCTAATTAAAGCTTCAATGCCTGAAGTAAATTCCTTTGTCAGGTTTGCAGATGCCGGTGACGGTGTGATTGAAGTAAATGGCAACAAGTTTCTGGAACGCAATATTCTGTTCGCAGACCCCGATTTTTTTAAAATGTTCTCATTCCCTTTGGTCAGCGGAGATATCAATTCATGCCTCAGAGGTATCCGTAAAATGGTACTGACCGAAACTATGGCAAGAAAGTATTTTAAAAACGAGGATCCCTTGGGTCAGTTTGTTACTGTAGATGGCGCTGAGGACAGATATACCATAACCGGGGTAGTGAAGGATCCTCCAGCAAATTCACATATACAGTTTGATTTTTTAATCAGCTATTGGTGGTATGAAGAAAACGAAGAGACAAATTGGTACCAGCATTATTATCACAGTTACCTATGGCTGCAACCATACACTGATATAGCTGCAATAGAGGCCAAGTTCCAGCAAGCGATCGAAAACAAACGAGGTAAAATAAATAAGGAGGGCAATTTTATTCAGCAGTTCACTTTGCAACCCATGCCTGATATTCATTTCAATGCTCATTTGGAAGGCGAGTTGATTCCGGTAAATCAAGGAGATAAGTTTACTATAGATTTACTATTGCTAATTGGTTGGCTTATCCTGGTCATTGCCTGGGTTAATTATGTCAACTTATCTACGGCTCGTGCTATTAAACGGGCACGGGAAGTAGGCGTGAGGAAGACCTTGGGCGCCCACCGATATCAATTGTTTTTTCAATTCATATTTGAATCTTTGGCCTTGAATTTTTTGGGAGTAATTCTGGCCCTTCCCTTGGTTACTTTTAGTATTGGTTATTTCAACAAATTAGGGGTAACAAGCCTAAGTTTGGACTTTTTCTGGAACAGTTCGTTTTGGGCAATTACATTGATCGGATGGATGTTGGGTTCTCTGATAGCCGGTCTTTATCCAGCGTTCGTCCTTTCTTCTTTCAAGCCAGCTTCTGTCCTTAAAAGCCACTCAATTATTGTTGGTTCGGGAGGATGGTTGCGTAAGCTTTTGGTGGTTTTTCAATTTGCCACTTCAGTTGCACTAATAATCGGCACTGCGGTTATTTATAAACAATTGGATTACATGAAAAATAAGGATATTGGGTTTGATCCTGACAACATTATGGTTATCAGAGGTCCCATTTCGGAGGAAGGCGCGGAAGATCTGGATAAACATAAGGTGTTCATAGATAAGTTGTCCCAATTTGCTCAAATAACCAACGTCACAGTAACAAATGTAATTCCTGGGGAAGTAGTAGACGACCCGGTGTATGTGAGGAACGAAAATGATCCGGATGAAGCTTCTATCAGTTATGATGTGTTTTGGGTAGGGTATGACTATGTTCCGACCTTTGATCTTAAGCTCATTGAGGGAAGAGATTTTGATCCAAAATTCCCAAGTGATAGCCTGGCAGTTATATTAAACGCTAAGGGAGCCAATTTGCTGGGATTCTATCCTGTAAGTCAGATCATTGGGCAAACAGTGTCTTTGAATGGCGCATATCCCCGTACCGTCATAGGAGTGGTCGAAGATTTTAATCAACTAACTTCCAAGCACCCAGTGTCACCGATGGTATTAGGGTTTGACCCGAATTGGGGACATTATTACGTAATTAAGTATATAGATAATCATCAGTCAGTTATTCAAGAGGCTGAAACCATTTTTCAAAGCCTATACCCAAGAGATGCTTTTCACTTTTTTTTTCTGGATGAATTTTACAATCAACAATACATCACCGAAGACAAGATGAGCAGGGTCTTCACGCTATTTTCGGGTTTGGCTATTTTTATTGCCTGCCTTGGTTTATTTGGTTTAGCATCGTATAACACCTTAAGACGCACCAAAGAAATAGGAGTCAGAAAGGTATTTGGAGCAGGCTTGAACGACATAGTATATCTGCTTTCGAAGGAATTCACCTTACTAGTGGTTTTTTCCAATATCGTAACTTGGCCAGTGGTGTATTACATAATGAACGAGTGGCTAAACAATTTTGCATCGAGAATAAATATTGGCTTCTTGGTTTTTCTTATTTCAGGGCTGGCGGTGTTATGCCTTGCTTTACTAACAGTTGGGTCAACTATAATGAAAATCGTGAGATTAAATCCCATTCACGCATTGAAAGATGAATGATTTCTTTTGACGGACCCGTGCCTGAAATATGTAATGAGAGTATAAGAAAAGGGAGTTTGGCTTAACCTCCCTATTAGGTGTCAATTTAAACTCGGGTTCAGAAGCAGTTGATTATTCGAAATGGACGGATGCTTTAATAGAGGGGAAGAATCTGTGTGGTATTTAGATCAAAGCAAATAGTGGTAAGACTGTGTATAAGCCACGGCTTAAGGGAACAGTCGATTAGGACGAAAGTCATTTGTTCGGCTTAGTAATTTATTAACTTTTTGTATCTTAATATACATGAAATTAAGAAGTTCAGTAGCATACACCATCTTGACATTGATTAGTATTTATTATAGTGCTTTAGTTTTATGGTTAGATCATGAATTTAGCACGTTTAGTGATCTGTTGTCACAAGGAGTATGTGCTACTTATTGTCCTTTTCCAGTTCGTTCAGTTGAGAAAGTGGAGTGCATTCTTTATCGGCACAGGTTCATTTGCAATTTTTTTTTCGTGCCTAATTATTCTGTTAGCTGGATCCGGTATATATACTATTATAGCTTTTACGAAACTTACTTTTGTGATTGCAACATTTATCAC
>QIMC01000048.1 GCA_003232185.1 Flammeovirgaceae bacterium
TCATATAGGCTTCATCATGATTGATCATAGTACTGGCAACTACCGTCAATGCAGCGGTCTTGAGCTTGTTGAGGTCCGGATCCACAGGATAATCCCCTACCGACATGAGGTCATCGATGTCCTTTGGATTCTGCTCAAATCTGACAAGTTGACCATGGTATAGGTCTCCAAATACCTCAATTTCTTCTTTTTTGGGCCTTCGCCCTGTCACCAACCGGAACCCATAGATAATTTGATCTTGTAATATATCAGGAAATTCGCGTTGAATTCTTTGGGCCAGCACTCTGGAACATTCCACAAATTGTGGATCATTCATTAGCACTAGAGCCTGTAATGGTGTATTGGTTCTTTCTCGTTTTATGGTACAAATATCTCGATTGGGCGCATCAAAGGCTGTCATGGCCGGGTGCGGGGAAGTTCTTTTCACAAAGGTATATAAACTTCTGCGGTACAAACTGTCGCCCGGGGTTACTTTGTAGCGAAGCAGCATATGGGAAAATGTCCCTTTATCTATCCAAAGACCTTCGGGTTGATAAGGCCGTACACTTTTACCCCCCAACTGATGTACCAGCAAGCCACTGGCAGCCAAAGCATTATCTCTGATCATTTCCGCCGGTAAGCGGTAGCTTCCACCACGGGCCAGAAAAATATTTTCAGGATCCTGTTCCCACATTTCTTCGGTAATCTCACTCGATTGTCGATAAGTATGGGACATCACCATTAACTTCAACAATGCCCGCACATCCCAATCCTGTGCTTGAAAATATACTGCCAACCAGTCCAGAAGATGTGGATGTGTGGGCACCGCACCCTGAACCCCAAAGTCTTGAGGTGTTTTTACCAATCCGTTTCCGAAAATCATCTGCCAATATCGATTTACTGTTACCCGGGCAGTTAAGGGATTTTCCTTGCGGAACAACCATTGTGCCAGCCCTAGCCGGTTCCTTGGCAAATCTTCTGGAAAATCTCCCAGAGATTTCGGTGTACCGGCACTCACTTCATACATCGGATTGTCGTATGCCCCCCGATTGTATGCATAGGTGACCCGGGGTTGTACCATCTCTTCCATTACCATTACTTCCTGTACCGGCTCCATGGTCTTCAACCATTCTTCACGCAGGTCTTTCAATGATTGACGGTATAAGCGCATAGGCAGTTGATGGTAAATCCAATGAGTCTTAAATAAGGAGGACTGGCTGGACATCTCTGGATCATCACCTACTCCGTTACTATGCACTGACGCCACTTCTAACGCCGTCAGGTCAGCACCGTAGAGCTCAATTTCGTCAATTACACCTTTGAACACCCCGTTCTCACCTGTGAAAGAGCGGTAACTCTTGGCTACCTGTACAGCTCGATCAGTCGGTAGATGGGCACTATTATCAACGGTTTTAGCGGATTTATATAATTGATCATAACCTACTACTACCGGCACTTCCACACCATCCAGATATAATTTTATGCCATCCGCTTTTCCAGACCCATCATAGGTAAAAAATACCTGGGTCCATTGATTGACCATAATGGAATCCAGTGTGGTCACTTGAATATAGTTGTGGGGCAGGGAATTAATAAACCGGAAGTTCAACCGGTTAGATTGATCCAAATACAGGTCCCATCCTCGCCAGAAGTTATTTTTCTGACCAGAAGTCCCCATAAGAGTTTGGGTCTTATCTTTCTCTTTTCCGATAGTATAAACCCACATTCCTCCGGAAAATGATTCAGTCCATTCAAAGTTTGGTATGTTATGTAAGTACAATTGATCGTATTCTCCTCTAAATTTCAGGCCATTGCCAATCTTTCCTGGTACCAACTCCGGAACACCGGGAGTAACCGCATGTCGATTATTGTCCACCACCATGGCTTTCAAGGGTTCTTTTTGTTTTTCAGGATCATCCAAATCAGACCTGCGTTGTTTCCGCATGGTTTCCAATGGATAATACCCAATTCGATGATTTGACTTGACCAGAGTCAAAGCATTCCCTTCCGGCACCTCAGCTAATAGCTGGTTTGCTACAGAATCCATTTCTTGATTGGTCTGCTTGATTTGTTTTTCCAATTGTGCCAGAATACGCTCAGTATCTCCTTCCATCAAAGCCAGCATTGGCCCAAAGTTCCCGTCGTCCCCAGTCATACCCAACTCTTTGATGTTGTTGAAAAAAGCGGTGAATTGATAGTATTCTTTTTGTGTCAAGGGATCGAATTTGTGATCATGACACCTGGCACAGTTCATGGTTAACCCCATGAAAGCAGTGCTGGTGGTTTCGGCACGGTCAAATACATAGTTCAGTCTAAATTCTTCGTCAATAACCCCTCCTTCGGCGGTCATAGGATGGTTTCTATTGAAAGCAGTGGCCAGCTTTTGGTCACTGGTAGCATTTTGCAATAGGTCACCTGCCAACTGCCAGGTAACAAACTGGTCATAGGGCATGTTACTTTCAAAAGCCTTGATTACCCAATCCCTCCAGGGCCACATGCCACGCCAGCCATCAGCATGCATTCCATGGGAATCCGCGTACCTGGAAAGGTCCATCCAGTCCATGGTTAATCGCTCCGCAAAGGCGCTGGATTGCATAAGATTGTCCACTACCTTTTCATAGGCGTCAGTACCTGGGTCAGTTAAAAATGCCTCAATTTCTTCAATTGTAGGTGGAAGCCCGGTCAGGTCCATGGTAACCCGCCGCAACAGTCGTTCCTTATCCGCTTCGGGGCTGGGAGTCATGCCCTCCAGTTCTAGTTTACTATAAATGTATTGATCAATTTCATTGTGTCGCGGCCAATTCTGGTTAGCTATCACCGGAGGCTCTGCGGCAACCGGTGGTTCAAACGCCCAATGATCTTTCCAGCGGGCCCCTTGTTTTACCCACTTGATCAAAATGGCCCGTTCTTTGTCAGTTAATTCCAAATTTGACTCAACAGGAGGCATTTGTTCTTCAGGGTCCTCATTGAGAATACGGTGGATCAATTCACTGCGGTATAAATTTCCTGCTGCTATTACCTTCTTAGCCTCTTCCGGTAAATCCAAACGGAGATCAGCTTTCCGGGCTTCCTCATCAGGTCCATGACAGGAGTAGCAACGGTCAGAAAGAATCGGGCGAACATGGAAGTTGAAATCTATCTCATCAGGAAGGTTATCATAGGCCTCCGCCACCTGATCCGTCATTTCTATTGTGCATGAACTGACCAACAGCAATAAAACCAGATAAAAGCAGTGATTTTTCATCATTGCAAATTACGAATTATTCGTAACGTCTCACAGCCTTATTTTTGGTATTCCCGGACACCATTCCGATGGTTAACGGGATCGGGGTCGCAATACTGGACTGGCCCAAAAGGCCCAAAGAGGTGCTGGGAAGTCCCATCGGGTATACTGCTGGTTTTGGTGATCACAATAATTGAGACTGGAATTCCTGTCCTCATCTCGAATCTTATTAACAACCCACCCCTGTTTCCCCTCCGAAGGAAGGGACGTTTTATAAATTGAGTTTGTCTAATTAATCTACTATTTTTATCACCTTATCACCCTATCACCTTACCACCTTATCACCTCTTCATATAGGCTTCATCGTGATTAATCATGGTACTGGCTACCACCGTCAATGCGGCTGTCTTATCCATGTTTAGATCACGGTCCACAGGATACGCTCCCACGGACAGAAGTGTATCCATGTCCTTTGGGTGCTGCTTGAATCGGGCAAGTTGACTACGGTATAAGTCGACAAACACTATTATTTCCTCTTTTTTGGGTCTTCGCCCTGTCACCAACCGGAATCCATAGGTAATTTGATCTTGTAATATATCGGGGAATTCGCGTTGAATTCTTTGGGCCAATACTCTGGAACATTCAACAAATTGTGGATCATTCAGTAATACCAGTGCCTGCAGCGGAGTATTAGTCCGCTCACGTTTTACCAGGCATACATTCCTGTTTGGGGCATCAAAGGCGGTCATAGCGGGATGTGGAGAGGTCCTTCTGATAAAGGTATACAGGCTTCTACGATAAAGGCTATCACCGGTAGTAACCTTGTAATGCAACAACTTGTGTGAAAGATCTGTTTTCTCGAACCAAAGACCTTCTGGTTGATAGGGTCGAACACTGCCACCTCCGACCTGCTGCACCAACAGTCCGCTGGCTGCCAAAGTATTATCTCTGATCATTTCCGCTGGCAATCGGTAGCTTACCCCACGGGCCAAAAAAACATTTTCAGGATCCTGCTCCCACTTTTCCTCTTCTATTTGGCTGGATTGCCTATAAGTATGAGACATCACCATTAACTTCAACAATGCTTTTAAATCCCAATGCTGTTCCTGAAAGTAAACTGCTAACCAATCCAATAATTGAGGATGGGTTGGAAGTGCCCCCTGGACCCCAAAATCCTGGGGTGTTGTTACCAATCCGTTTCCGAAAATCATCTGCCAATATCGATTTACTGTTACCCGGGCAGTTAAGGGATTTTCCTTACGAAACAACCACATTGCCAGCCCTAACCGGTTTTTTGGCAGGTCTTCAGGAAAATCTCCGAAAATTTCAGGTGTCCCGGCTTGCACTTCGTACATAGGTTGATCATAGGCACCTCGATTGTAAGCATAAGTGACCCGGGGTTCCGCCATCTCCTGCATAACCATTATTTCTGGTACCGGATCAATAATATTTAACCATTGGTCACGCAGCTTTTGTAAAC
>QIMC01000130.1 GCA_003232185.1 Flammeovirgaceae bacterium
TCTAGCTCTCCTGGATGATCAGAGCGTGGCCCATCCGCCACCACCAGCAGTTTGGGTGGCCTGGCATTTGCAATCTCGTTAAATACTCGCTCCGTTGTGTCGGGTCGATTAAATATTATGAGTGCAATAGGGGTTGTCAGTTTCCAATCAGCCATCAATTTCAACCTGCAAGGTATAATCTTTTTCTCCGAAAATATATACTAATCACTGTATGAAATTTGCCATCAAGATGAATTTTCCTTTTTAGTAGCATGGATAATACTCATCTGGACAGCAGCCACAGCCATATTTCAGTAACTTTATCATTGTAGCGACATCAGAAAGTTGCAGGTGTTGTTCATGAAGGTCCCCATCATAAACTGTCACACAGATATGCACGGACTAATCTGAATGATTTCTTTAACTTACATGTAATACCACGATCGTATCTGAGTATTTTCAGATACCGTATTAACAGAGCAACATTCCTGTTTGTTCTTGATTCAAATTCAATACAAATTATGTCAATAATATCTCTACTAATGCCTGCCCTGTTTCTAAAGTAATTAAAAAGCCTGTTGATTGCGTAATTTCTTTTATATTCAGCATAATTTGAGAAACTTTTTCCATAATAATTATTATCATCATGAACCCGATAGACGACCAGGGGTTCAGCACAATAGTATTTTCTGGCACCGAGTAAAGACCCTCCCCAGACCAGACAGTCATCAGCCCGGGTTATCCAATCACCTTCATAGGGTATTGGCAGTATTTCATGAACCAGGCTCATCCTTAATGAAATACATGAGGTTGTATTTCCGAGCCATTCTCTGGAATATAATGTACTTACAACACTGAAACCAAGGTCAGCACTGACCGGATATAATTTCTGGATTTCCCTGCTCCCGTCCAGGTGCAGAACTTCTTGCTCGCAAAAGATGAAGTCTATTTCCAGGTTGTCCCTGTACAGGCTTACAATTCTTTCAATATAATTCTCTTTGTATAAATCATCAGAATCGAGAAAACATATGATATCTCCGGTCGCATGTTTAACGGCCTCATTAAATGCTGAAAGCTGTCCTCCATTACTCTTGGTGATGAATTTAACAATTTCATTCTTTCTATAATGCTTTTCAATCAACCCTGCAGAACCATCTGTTGATCCATCATCGACAATAATAATTTCCAGATCGTGGTAGGTTTGTTCTAAAACCGAGTCTACGCACTCAACAAGAAAATCTTCATAATTATAGTTGCTGATGGCAATTGAAACTTTCATGATGCCCTCCGGAAGATTAATGTGATATACGTTTTGGAGACCATCCGATAACCTTTTTGAAACAGAAATTTATAAATATCTGATTGCATTACATCCTCAATATATCTTTCATGTAATTCAACGACGATCACTTCTGGTCGATACTTATCCCAGTTACTACTTAGCAGTATTTGAAATTTAAGGTCTTCTACATCAATATTAACTAAATCAATACCAACCCCGGGATCCAGATATTTATCCAGCATTGTTTCCAGTCTATAAGTCTTTATTACTGTAGTAGAATAATCAAAACCCCACTTGTCTTTTGCTTCGATCACTTTTGCTCTATCAAAACTGCTCAACAAGGGGTTTTTGATTATATAAATTCAAATTCTCCCTCCTCATCAGATATACCCAGAATAAGATTTATACATTCTTTTCTTTTCCGTTTAAATCTTGCAATGGCGAAAGGGTTTGCATCTATATTAATGCCTTTCCATCCTTTTTTATGCAAAAGATAGGTATTGGAATGCTTTACCGGGTAATGTGCGCCTATATCAACATAAAATCCGGCTGGTTTATTGATTATCTTTTCAAGAATCAGGTCATCACAATCATAGAAATATGTCAGTCGGGGGCTTTCTTTCAGGGAGCCTAGGTAATCAAGAGATCTTTTATTAATTTTAGTATTCTCATCTTTTTCCGATTAATCGTTTTCCAGCACCAAGCAGAAAAAAACTTTTGTTGATCATATAAAAATTTGGCCGTAATTCCCTAATCAGAAACATAAAAAAATAGTTGGTTATCGCATATGATAGTAGCGTACTATAGGCTGCCCCTACTATGCCATAGGAATTGATAAAAAATAGGTTAAAAACCACGTTCAGAAAAGCCCCTGTCGAGGTGGCAATAAGGGTATATTTCTGTTTATTTAATATATTTATATGCTTCTCTGTCACTAGAGAAAAAGAAACAAATACCCCGGCCCAGATTAGTATCATTAACACACTGCCGGAATGATTGTATTGCGAACCATAAAGAAGATTAATAATCCAGTCACTTAAAAATGACACGGGAATAGCAATAATTATCGCCATCCATATTATAAAGTCATAAAGACGCTGAAGCCTTGAGTAGTAGAGTTGTTCACTGGAACTTCTCGCATAGATGAGAGCTGGAAAAAGAGAGGTTACTATAACCATTGGTATAAAATACCAGGCCTCACTAAACCTTACTGCAGCTGCATATTGACCAACAGCCTCATTGCCTAACATCTCTTTAATCATAACCTGATCAATCTTCATGTAAATAGAGATAACGATTCCACTCACGATTAATGGCCAGCTATCTTTTACCAGCGACAGTGCAATATTTTTATCAAACTTCCATCTCATTATACTCTTGTCTGTTTTCAGGTAAAAATAGATAAGCCCAATTGACAGGACTGCGCTATCCAGTACAAGAACCCAGGCAAATGTGATGAGTGGCGCTTCGATCAGAATAAGTGCTATCTTTATAAAAGATGAAATGAACAGGGTAATGGCATTTGCAGAAGCGGCGAAGCGGCTCAAAACCCGGCTCTGATAATAAAAGTCGATGACATTAAAACTCTGGAAGATAGCTGCTGATGCGATAACCACTATCAGAAGATTTGTCTGCTCATCATATGACGTTAATCTTGTAACAAGCGACAATATAAGCAGTACTGCTAGTCCTCCGGTAAATTTAAGCCAGAAGGCTGTTCCCAGCAACAAATCCTGCCTGTCTCTCTTTTGGACAAGCTCACGTACAATGATACTGTCAAGGCCGAAAGTAGCAATGGTTGCAAACAAACCCACAAAGCTCTGGGCAAAACTGAATAATCCGAAGCGTTCCGGGCCAAGGTATCTTGCTACCCATATCCCCAAGAATAATCCAACCACCATCCTCAGAATTTTCTCGCCTAATAACCATGAGGTATTGGAGAAATAACGTCGAAATCCTTCATGAAAAAAAATCTCTTTCATTGAAATCATTAGTTCTTCTCTTCAGCTAACAGCATTCGGGGGGTCAGGTCAATATTCGCCTTTGACCGTTATTTACCGTTCCTCTTTGTCATCCCATAACAAAAGAACCGGCCTGTTTCGCATGAGCAATGAATTTTTCTTAAATTCTTCAGATGTAAAAACAAGCACTCTGATCTTGCGCTGGATATAACTTTCAGTTTTCCTCACAAGATCCTCGAGGTTAGTCCAATTGATATCACCGACTAGAACCAGG
>QIMC01000460.1 GCA_003232185.1 Flammeovirgaceae bacterium
TGTTGCCCATCTTGATATCGTATGTCATCTATTTCAATTATGAGGAGCAGGGCCCGACCGTTGAGATGGTAGTGGTTCAGCCAAATATTGACCCTTATACGGAAAAATTTATAGACAGCGATAATTTTATCAATTTTGATGAACAAGTCGATCGTTTTGTACAATTATCAAAGAAAGAGATTACCGATTCCACGGCTTTTCTTTTATGGCCTGAAACGGCAATAGATGGACAATTCGAGGAGTCCTCACTGTTGTCTGAAACAATCACCATGGAAAATAGGGCACTTCTAGCGAAAGATATGAATCCGCTTGAGAAGATTCGCCAGTTTAAACTGAGTCAGCCTCAACTGTCGTTGTTAACCGGCCTGACCAGCTATACTATTTATAAGAGTGAATCAGAAGCTACTGCCACAGCTAGAAGAAATGGGAACCTCATTTATGATATACACAATACTGCCTATTTCCTGAGTGATGAAGGTGGATTCCAAACATATCACAAGTCTAAGCTGGTGCCTGGTCCTGAAACTATTCCCTATCCAAAGGTTTTCGGGTTTCTTTCAGAGCTTTTGGTTGATTTTGGGGGCACCGGTGGCCAAATGGGAAAGCAAAGTGAGCGAACCGTGCTATTTAATCAAAATGGGATCGGTCTGGCGCCTGCTATTTGTTATGAATCTATTTATGGAGACTTTATGGCCACCTATATCCGTAACGGTGCTCATTTCATTGGTATCATTACCAATGATGGGTGGTGGCAGGATTCCCCACAGCATAAGCATCACTTGCACTATGCGGTATTACGGGCAATTGAAAATCGCAGAAGTATTGCAAGGTCCGCAAATACAGGAATTTCGGCTTTTATCAGTCAGAAAGGAGTGATATTGAAACCCACAAAATTTTGGGAACAGGCGGTAGTCAGAACCAAGTTACAAGCCAACACTTCTATAACTTTTTATACCAGGCATGGCGACTATCTTGGAAGAACTGCTGCCTGGTTGTCGATACTGGTACTGCTGGCGGCCTGGGTAAAAAACCGAATAACCAAATAATGTATGAACCTGGATAAGATACTAAAGGAAGTAATCGAAATAGTTAAAGAGGGGGGTGAATTTATCCGGCAGGAACAAAGAAACTTCAATTCAACGCATTTGGAATTTAAAGGGACCAACGATCTGGTTTCTTATGTGGACAGGGAAACGGAAATCATGCTGGTGTCCGGATTACGGAAGTTACTTCCACAAGCGGAATTTATTACTGAAGAGGGCACGGTGGATCAAAATGAGGCGGAGTTACAATGGGTCATAGATCCCTTGGATGGAACCACCAACTTTGTTCATAGCATACCAATTTTTTCTGTTAGCGTTGCCCTGTTGTCAGCAGGTGTACCGATACTTGGAGTAGTTTATGAAATAAACAATGACGAATGTTTCCATGCAATAAAGGATGGCTTAGCTTTTTGCAATGGTAAGGAAATAAGTGTATCCTCTTCTGTAAAATTGAAAGATAGTATGGTTGCTTCTGGGTTTCCTCCTTTGCATTTTAATAAGCTAGCTAACTACCAAGACATTATTACCAGTCTTATTCGACAATCTCAAGGGGTAAGGCGTTTGGGTAGTGCAGCAGTTGACCTGGCTTACGTTGCTTGTGGTAGATTTTCTTGTTTCTTCGAGCCATACCTCAATTCTTATGATGTTGCTGCGGGCATCCTAATCGTACAACAGGCCGGGGGCAAGGTTACTGATTTTCAGGGAGGGGATAACTACATTTTTGGGAGAGAGATAGTTGCTGCAAATAAAGTACACTCCAGTGTACTTGAAATCATCCAGACCCACTGGCGGTGAGTGTTCAATGATAGAAGGACTGAAGGATTGAATGTGTTTAACACCACGTCCAGCGACCCTACCACCCTAACACCCTAACACCTTAGTCCCTCCTCCCACGTCCTTAACACCTTCGTCCCTCGTCCTTTAATCCACCCACACCTTGGTGCCTTCAGTACAATTGCTGCAAATGTCAATCTGAGACCTGGCCTGGATAAGCTGACTCCTGAATTTTGTATATGGTTTACCAAACCACAGTTGCTCGAAGCTTTGGCTACCCAGATTACCCATGGTATGACTGGCATCTTTGTCGAAACAGCAAGGGACCACCTGGCCATTCCAGGTAACAACACTGCTGTGCCACATTTTCCAACAATGATTGAGCAGTTTGTTTTTTATACTATAGGTTCCATCATCATTTTTACGGTAGCGACTGTATTTATCATTTTCAGGAATAAGAGAAGAACCTTGCCGGTAGTTATATATCTGAGCAGTCTTAAAAGCCACTTCATCTACTCCTAATGAATCCGCCAGTACTTTTACTTCGGAAATTTGATGCTCATTGGGCTTAACCACCAGGAATTGGAATATCAAATGTGGTTTGGAGGAACCTAGTTTTTTCTTCCAGGCGATCACCTCTTTCGTTCCGGATATTACCTTGTCCAATTTTCCACCGATCCGATAACTTTGGTAGGTTTCCTGCGTAGTTCCATCCAAAGAAATAATTAAACGGTCTAATCCAGATTCCACAGTTTTACGGGCGTTGTCACTATTCAGGTAGTGGGCATTGGTGGAGGTTGCTGTATATATATTTTTACTGGTAGCTATTTTTATCAGTTCAAAAAACTGAGGATGTAAATAGGGCTCTCCTTGAAAGTAGAGGATCAAATACCATAGAACCTGATGCAATTCATCCAATACATTTTTATATAAATCCAGATCCAACATTCCGGTAGGCCGGGTAAAGCTTCTTAGACCGCTTGGGCACTCAGGGCATCGGAGATTGCAACTGGTGGTAGGCTCAATTGAAAGGCTAACCGGTAATCCCCAGGGACGGGAGTAACCGGTTGTTCTGGAAATGTAGTAGCTAGAAAGGATTTTAAGGGCATTGAGTGCCCTTGCAGGGGTGCATTTAGATAAAAAGTTAAGGCCGTCCTGGAAATTGAAATTCATAAAAAAACAAATGATCTTTTGTTACCTTTATTATAGTACACAAATTATCCTTACTCGTGAACAAATGCGAACACTAAAATTGATTTTTTGGCTCTTCCCTTGGTTGTTTGTTATCCTTTGTGGTCTGTGGTTTTGGTATAACTGGTCCGAGATTCAATTATTACCAAAATTGCCAACAGATGAGCACCAACTACAAACAGTGGTTCTGGAACACATGGAAACAATTGGAAAACTTGAGTTGACCAAATATCAATTTCAGGAAGTTACAGAGATCCAAAAAATAGGAAAGGACTTTTACAATCTTTTTAAACTTGAAAACGATTCAAAGGCGGTCTTAATATCAAGAGGTGAAGCAGTGGGATGTATTGACCTCACAAAAATGGAGATTAATCATGTCCAGCTAACTAATGATACTCTGGTGGTACAATTGCCACCACCTGAGCTGTGCTATTTCAAATTGGATCTTGATAAAACCAAAGTATATGCGCTTGA
>QIMC01000092.1 GCA_003232185.1 Flammeovirgaceae bacterium
TAGGCGATTCTTTCTACCTCGTCCATTACCATATTAACACCCTCGGAAGTATTGAGTTTTGAAAAGGGAGTAGCCCCGTCTAATCCGTAGGCAGGTTTTGCTACCCAGGCACCGAATGAGGTCAGAGATCCGAACACTTCTTCCCCCCGTTTGAAAAGTCTCATCAATTTTAACAAAAGTTCTCCCTTTAATGGCGGCAAGGTCTTCTTTTCTTTCTGGTAATTACGAACTGTTCGAGCGGTAATATTCAGAAGATTTTCTATAACTTCTATTCCAAATTGGGTGATGTTGGCCAGTACAAAGAACAGTTCGGGCCTGACCCCTTCCTGGGCTTTTTCAACCAGCTGGTAAGTTTCCTGGTAGTCGTTTACCATTAAAAATGGAACTCCTTTTTCGGCTTTTTTGACTTTTTCAGCAGACTTCTTCATAATATGGAAATATTTCATCTATATAACGTAAATTTTTCCATATTAGTTTCAATATTTCAGTGATTTCTACAAACCTGGTGGATTAACTTAATCAAGTAAAAGTAATAGCATGCAGTTTCAACTTCTGATGGTGATGGCGATTCTAGTGTCAAATCAATTTTGGAATATGGGTTAGGCGGGCGTAAATTTTTAGCAGGCCAAGGCGCAAAAAATGAGCATAGCCACAGCTACGTGAGTTTTTTTGCAACGCAGAGATGCTTAAAGTTTACTCCGGATTACCAGTAGGTTCAGGCTTGACTTGACACTTAATAATGTTAAATTGGGAAATCAGACGATGAATAAAATTCCTTCAGGTGCCCAAAAAGATGTTCCAACTACAATATACAATGCCTTAAATTGGTTCTTATGAGCAAGAGAAAAGGCAAAACAATTCAAGAACCTGGCAAAAAGTTGCCTGATCCATCATCAGAAATTGATGGCCTTAAAAAGCAACTGGAAATCGAAGCAGCCCTTGAACGAGTACGGGCGCGGGCCATTACCATGGAACATAGTGATCAATTGCGGGAAGTCATTCAAGAAGTATTCCTGCAGCTTAACAGGTTGGGGTTAAGCCCTCAAATGTGTTGCATTGATATTCTGGAAAAAGGGTCCAAGGATTTCAATCTCTGGATTGCCACGGCCACTGAAGATTATCCCCAAAAGATCGTCATACCTTATTTCGATCATCCGATCTTTAATGAGTATCACCAAGCAATAAAGAATAGGAGATCGCTCTTCACCGGCAATTATTCTAGATCCATAAAGAATTCATTTTACAACTACGCCTTTTTGCATTCAGACCTTAGAATGGCTTCTAAAAAGAGAAAGGACTTTCTTGCTAAATCAAAAGCCTATTCGACCTCCGTAGCGATCACCCGGCACCTGACCTTAGGGTTGGTTAACTACGATGGCCGGGTTTCTTCCAAAGAAGATAACGAAATACTATTAAGATTTGCCAAGGTATTCGATCAGTCTTATACCCGCTTCCTGGATCTCCAAAAAGCAGAAGAACAAGCCAGGGAAGCTCAGATTGAGGCTGCCCTGGAAAGGGTTCGTGCAAGAACCATGGCCATGCAACAAAGTGAAGAATTATCTGATGTTGCTACTGTACTTTTCCAGCAGGTGAAAGCCCTGGGCGTACCACAATGGAGTTGCGGGTTTAATATTTGGAAAACCGGAGATAAAGAATTTACTTTCTATGCGGGCAGCCCGGATGGTGAAATCCTTGCGCCCTGCAAAGTGCCGCTGACTGAGCATCCTGTTTTCCGTGCCTTCGACGAATCAAGAGCCAGAGGAGATGAACTTTATATCTATGAAAAAGAAGGGGAATTTCAGGCAGGTCATTACAAGTATATGTTATCTGTTCCGGGTGGTTTGGGTAATATGTTGCAAGGTTTTCTGAATGCGGGCCTTAGTTTCCCAACATTCCAAATTGATCATGTTGCCAATTTTGCATATGGAAACCTGATCTTCATTACTTATGAGCATTTCCCTGAAATGCACAACGTATTTAAGCGTTTTGCCAAAGTTTTCGAGCAAACGTACGCTCGCTTCCTTGACCTCCAAAAAGCAGAAAAACAAGCCCGCGAAGCACAAATTGAAGCGGCTTTAGAAAGGGTAAGGTCTAAGAGCATGGCCATGTACAAGACTGAAGAACTCTGGGAGGTCATCAGAGTAGTATTCAAACAGTTTACGCTATTGGATATCACCCTTGATAGCTGCTATATAGACATTTTCAAAGAAGGCGACAAGGATATACATATGTGGATTGCAGCAGGAACAGAAATGTATCCGGAGCAGGTACATCTTCCTTACATTAAGCATCCGGTCTTTGAACAGTCGCTGGAAGCAAGGACCAACGGAGAGAAATTCTACGTACTGGATATCGATCGGAAATCCAAGGATCGACTTTTTGATCACTTCTATAAAAACGCTAAAAATATTAAAATCCCAGCAAAGCGTCGGAAATTTATATTGCAAGGAACCGGCCTTAGTGCTTCGGTTACGGTTTTACCCCATGCCTCTATCACCATATTCAATTATAGGGGCATTATCTATTCTGAAGAAGAAAATGAAATTTTACAACGAATTGGAAAGGTTTTCGAACAAACCTATACCCGTTTTCTCGACCTCCAAAAAGCAGAGGAGCAAGCCCGAGAAGCCCAGATTGAAGCAGCCCTGGAAAGAGTTCGTTCCGCAGCCATGGCCATGCATTCCTCCGACGACCTGTTTTCAGTAGCAGGTGTTCTGCACGATCAATTAGGTGAATTAGGGCAAAAGGAACTGGAATCATCAATCATTCATATTTACCCGGAGAACCTCCCGACGTTTGATGCCTGGTACTCCTATCGTTCTGCAGATGATGAATCCCGCCAGATAATGGACAGAGGCTTGATTCCGTGGAATGCCTGTTCCTGGACCAGGAAAGTAAAGACTCACTATCAGTCCAAGGAGAAGTCTTATATGATAGAATCAAGGAGGAAAATGCTATTTGACTGGTATCGAGCACTAGAAACGATTGCTCCAGCTGTTCTCGATTATGATAAAAAGGGAAAGATAATAGTACCTAAAGTGCTTTATTATCACTTCTCCAAGTTTTCAGGAGGCGCTTTGTTAATGGTCTCCAATGAATCACCCACCGAAGAAGCGAGAGATTTGCAGCAACGAGCTGCTGTGGTATTTGATCTTGCCTATCGTCGCTTTCTCGACCTCAAAAAAGCAGAGGCCCAAACCCGGGAGGCTCAAATTGAAGCCGCCTTGGAGCGGGTACGCGCCAGCACCATGGCCATGCACTCCAGTGAGGATGTAGGTCAGGCCACCATGGTACTTTTTCAGGAATTGGAGAATCTGGGTATTGAAACCCTCCGGTGTGGGATCCTGATTATTGACGAAAATCAAACCATGCAAGTATGGGCCGCTTCAGCATTCACCGGTGATATGGTTTTCAATGTATCCGGTGTGGTTGATATGACCATTCATCCATTACTTGAACAACTGTTTGAA
>QIMC01000242.1 GCA_003232185.1 Flammeovirgaceae bacterium
AATATTACCAGCAAAGGCTAATTACCCTTAAGGAACCTCTGATTAATTCAGAAAAATCCGTCATTGCGAGCGAAGCGCGGCAATCTCATACAATATATTCGATCACTTAGAGATTGCTTCGTCACTACGTTCCTCGCAATGACGAATAAATCAGAGTTTCCCTAAGTTATACGATTAAGTTTTAGGTTTTTTATTCTTCCGCATTTTAGTCGACGAAGTCTCAATTTTTTCCCCACCACTTTTTCTTACAGGTTTTCTCCATATCTATTAAATTTAGAATAATTTTTTTATTTTCGCTAAATATTTTAAATTCGTAGAATGGGTTTTTGTCCTCATGTAAGTAATTGAATATCTTTTTCTTTGTAATGATACCTATACCCCAATCTGTATTTATACATGCTGAATTTAAGTTTTTATTAAGTCTATATTTGCAGAATGCTTTCCAGGTAGTCCCATTCCAGAAGTTTTTTGCAGGGGATAATTTGTAATAATGCTCTTCACGTGCATGCCATTCAGTCGGAGGGTTACAATCATGCAGAACGATAAATCCTTCATCATTAATTACCTCAAGGGCATTTTCTATATCCTTATCGGCTTGTGAAGCTAAATGAAGACCATCAATAAATATAACATCGAAAGATATTTCCTTGTTAAAAATCTGACCAGACTTTAATTTCCTGAAAAACTCATCGCTTGTCATTTTAAAATCAACAGGATTCTCTTTGTACTCAACACCAGGGTCTACACTATATTTATTATCCGCATTTACTTTATTGAAATTCTTTGATGGATTTTTTACCCCAATTTCTAAATAAGTGAGCTCATTTTTATGTAATGACTGAAGTAAAAGGTTTATAACATCATGCCTTAACGGTCTCTTTTTACGTTCAGAATCGGTTCTGGCAGCCACATCTATATGGTACTGATTAGTTAGATACTGCACCCCAGTGGTGTATCTTTTTGATATCTTCCTAAATACTGCTCTCATACACTATCCTCTCTGCCATTCTAAAAATAATTCATGCTTTAATTTTAATGTATTCGCCGATAATAACTCATTAATTGCGACCTTTAATACCGCGTATGCATGGAGTATGTATACATCGCTGTTTATAAAAAAGAGCACAGTGATGACTTCGGCACTGCCTCATTACAATAAAAATTATTTCCGAACCCCTGTGCCTGAGCGAGTTAATGCGCAACACAGCTATCAATTTTCTTAGAAATATATTCGCTAGGCATACAATCCCGGCCATATGGCGCAATGAATTTCTTTACGAAATTTTCACGATCTTCTTCACCCCATGCTTTATTCAGCTCGATATTTCTCAACAGTTTTATCAGCCCTTCAATATGATCAACCAAACCTATTGCATGTGATTCCATCATGTATTTAAAATGTACCGCCTCCACCTGCGTTCTTCTATATTTTTCTGTCAGGAATGCCACTGTTGGTGTGCCAAGGATAACGGCATCCACCATTGCAGAGGTATTTATTCCAACCACCGCCATGGCATTCATCAATATAACCCTGTAGTCATCTACATCCTCTTTCTTTGTAGCTAGCACCCCCTTCTTTGGCCAAACTACAACTCTTTCAGATGCAATCTTTTTAAATGGTTCTACGTTTGCAGGATGCGGCCTAACGACCAGGTAAACATTCTGAAATTCCCGGCGTAATATTTCATCGATATCCTTAACTAGCCAGCTCTCATCCTTAGCGATACGCTTAGTAGATCCAACATACAGGACGTAACGCACATCTTTTTTTAAGCCCATTTTTTCCAGCAAATCTTCTTTTTCACCCTCCATAAATTCTGGCCGAAGCCATTTTTCAAAAAATGGTGCCCCACTGATTTCTATATTTTCCGAAGGAATGTTATGTATCCTTTCTGCTTCTTTTTTATGGACCGAATTCCAGACAAACAACATATCGGGCACTGCATGAAATAGACCCTTCGTAGTCAGATTGTCCCAGGAGAGCGCCAATATACCGCTAGCTATATTTAGCTCTCGTGCCGCTTTTACGCATTCTATATCCAATGAACCCGGATGATTCGCTGGGCTTGCCAACACGAAATCCGGCCCAATTTCTTCAATGAAACTTTTCACATCCTTATTTGCTGGCTTTTTCTCAATAAAGAATTGAATTACTTTCTCAGCACGTAAGGCGGCAAGAAGACTACCTGTATGCCTGTTAACAACGATTCGCCACACCAAGCGTGGCAACCTGGCCGCCCATCTTTCAAAATAGTAAGCCGACTGATCTTCTCGTGCGCGGTAATTAAGAACCGTTTGAGTATCGCGTACTACATGATCCAGTCTGGAAAGATTCCTGATTGGGAATCGTACAACTTTAAACCTGTTTTCCTGATATTCTTCTTTTTCGTTGTCTTCCTGCCCTTGAGTATACGTAATGATCACTTCATGATTTAGCTTTTCCAATGCAATCAGGATGTTTCTCCAGTATGGTTGATGATACGGGCTCCTCCCACAAAATAATACCTTAGACATGACAGCAACCTGGTTTCCAAATAATTATCGTTCTTGCATCAACTCTATTCACACAATCATCCCCTTGTATCATTTACCTTTGCTTTAATTATTAAATCGTGGTTATTTACCATACATGATGCCATCAAGCCGCTATCGGCATTGCTTCCGTTGATACGTTGATTGCCTACGATGCAACAATATTCAGTGAGAATTCTTTGTCCATATAAATTCTCTAGCTCACTTTCAGCATATTCAGCATAGAATGAATAAACTGTATATCAGTATCTGCATCATACATCCCACGCTTTCGTTTTGGATATCGGCGCACATGGAAACCGAAAGGTTCGCCTAACCACATAAACTCTTCCCAACCCTTCCCGTACGGATCGAATGGAAACCCGGCTTCACTAAAAGTGGCATGTGTTGTATATCCACATTTCTTTGGTCTGAAGCTGAATCTATCCGACACAAAGTGATCAATATAATTTGATATCTTGCTCCTGTTATATTTGAATACCGCCTGTAAACACTCAATATGGATATCACGTTTTCTCGAAAATCGCTCTTTTAGCCTGTAGCCAGTATCTTTTGTTTGTCCTATTTTTAATCGTCCCGTGATATCAACATGATGATCGTAACGTGCTACTAGTTTTTTCCATCGCCGACCCAGCACATCATTTCCAGGAAGAAAGTTCAAATCCTTTATATCCAGATTTTCAATGTCTATTAACACAAAATGGGGGGAAGGGAAGTATCTTATTTTCTTGTACGCAGCAGGATGCCATGGTGCGCCTAAAAAAGTTAAATTTTCATGCTTCATATGGCTTACCATATCCTCCACCCAGTTCTTCCTGATAACATAGAAATCGGGATCCAGCACAAGAACAAATCTGCTGTTGACATGGTCAAGGAGCATCATCAATGCCTGCGCATGATGCCAGTTCGCACCCAGGTCGCCCTTTTGTCCACCCTCATAGATATTAAATCTTTCATCCTTGACAGGCATTTTCGATTCACTAGAACCTATAGCGTTATCTGCAATTAGCCAGGTAATACTCGCCGCAGGATTCAGTGT
>QIMC01000084.1 GCA_003232185.1 Flammeovirgaceae bacterium
GCAGTAGCTAAACCCGGAATTACCAAGTTCACCTAAAATGCATCGACGTACATTTACCAAGAGTGCGGTTGCCGGGGCAATTGCACTCGGTATAACTCCGGCAATGGCCTTCAGTATGGACACTCCCCTTAACAAGAAAAGTCTGAAGTTTGGAATGATCAAAGAAGACCTTTCTTTATTGGATAAATTCCGGCTGGTAAAAGATCTGGGATTTCACGGGGTAGAATTGGATAGCCCGCACGACCTGAATGAGGAGGAAATACTGGAAGCTAAAGAAAAAACAGGGCTGGAAATTCCAGGCTTAGTTAACTCTCTTCACTGGAAAAAACCACTATCGGATCCTGACCAGGATGTACGCAATGCATGTACAGAGTCCATGATCGCTGCATTACACCAGTGTAAAAAGTACGGAGGAACTACTGTACTTCTGGTCCCTGCTGTAGTAAATGCTGATGTTTCTTATGATGAAGCCTGGGAACGTTCTACTGACGAAATCAAAAAAATGATTCCAGCCGCCAGAGAAACAGGTATTAAGATCGCAATTGAAAATGTATGGAATAATTTCCTCATTAGCCCATTGGAAGCTGCACAATATATCGATCAATTTAACAGCGATATGATTGGATGGTACTTTGATGTTGGAAATATTGTCCGTTACGGATGGCCTGATCAATGGGTTAAGATTCTTGGCAAGAGAATCCTAAAAGTTGATATTAAGGAGTACAGCCGTAAAAAACAGTCAGAAGAAGGTATCTGGGAAGGATTCAAAGTAAAGTTGGGCGACGGAGACAGCGATTGGAGTAAAGTGAATAGTGCATTGAGCAAAGTGGGCTATTCAGGATGGGGTTCTGCCGAAGTGCCAGGTGGAGACCGTACCAGACTCCAGGATATCTCTGAAAGAATGGATAGAATTTATCAATTATAATATATGCAAAACCCTATTAGTGTACTGGTGGTTGGCTGCGGAAACATGGGAGCCTCCCATGCACGAGCTTACCACAAAATGCCGGAATTTAAAATTGTTGGACTGGTAAGCCGAGGCCTTGAGAGTAGGACAAAGTTATCTGAAGAGCTGGGAGGTTATCCATTATTTGATAACTATCAACAAGCACTGAGCGAAACCCGTCCACAAGCGGTATCCATTAATACATATCCGGATACCCATGCGGAATACGTGCGGTTGGCGTTGGAACATGATGCACATGTATTTGTGGAAAAACCACTGGCCAATACAATTGAAGAATGTCTTGAAATTAAAGAGCTGGTTCAAAAATATCACAAAAAATTGGTGGTTGGGTATATACTAAGGGTTCACCCCACATGGACAAAATTTATTGATATTGCCCAAGGTCTTGGAAAACCTCTGGTAATGCGAATGAACTTAAATCAACAAAGCCACGGAGCAACCTGGGAGGTTCATAAGAATCTCATGAATTCGATGTCTCCTATTGTTGACTGTGGGGTTCATTATATTGATGTTATGTGTCTGATGACCCAGGCCAAACCGGTATCCGTAAGTGCCATAGGGGCCAGGTTATCTTCGGAATTGAATGAGGGTATGTATAACTATGGACAGTTGCAAGTTCGTTTTGATGACCTGTCTGTAGGATGGTATGAAGCCGGATGGGGACCTATGATCAGTGAAACAGCATATTTCATCAAAGATGTTATCGGACCGAAAGGATCCATCAGTATTGTAGATAAAAATCCACAACAAGACCAGGTAAGTTCTGACAATGTAGATGGTCATTCTACTACTAATGCCTTGAGGCTGCATATGGGCAAAACAAACGCTGATGGTGCCTTTGAGCAGGCCGATCAACTAATTGATGCTACCGATGAGCCAGACCATCAGGGACTGTGCGATTTGGAACAAGCGTTTTTTCTCAATGCAATCCTTGAAGACAAAGACCTTATCCAACATTTGGATGATGCAATTAACAGCTTACGCGTAGTATTAGCGGCGGATCAAAGTTTTAAAACCGGGCAAACTGTTTACCTTTAGTAATATCAATTATTTCTGGTTGTAGGTTAAGCAACGCGATCCTACGACCAAAACTATGCTAATTCACAACCGGTCGTAGCGAATGCTACAACCAGTGAACCCCAACTGGTCGAGGATGTCCTACGACCAGTATAATAAGTAGCTAATAGTTAAAATTTATTGAAGTTTTTCATAGTAGATGTAACATTTTATTATATTAATCGTTATAATGCTATAAACGAATTAAAACATGGGCCTAACCAAAATTGAGCACTACACAGTTGAACAGAATGAGCTGGCCGTCTTAACTAAAGCCTTGGGTCATCCTGCCCGAATAGCCATACTGAAGCATTTGATAAGTATTGATCAATGTATCTGTGGAGATCTTGTTGAAGAGCTTCCTTTATCTCAAGCCACTGTAAGTCAGCACCTAAAAGCCTTGAAAGAAGCCAAACTGATCAAAGGAAATATTGAAGGAACCAGCATGTGTTACTGTATTGATGCGAAAAACTGGAAGCGCGCTAAAGAAATATTGAACCAAATGTTTGACTCTTATAGTGACGCCAATTGTTGCTAGAAAAAAATTTAACTTTATTAATCGTAATATTGCTATAAATAACTAGATGAATATCATGAAAAACGCAGATGAACTAAAAAAATTGGTAACAGAAAAATATACCGCAGTGGCCGAACAGGGAAGCTCTTGCTGTGGCTCAGATTGTGGATGTATGGATGAGATTAATTTTATCGGGGAAAACTATGAGCAATTGGATGGCTATGCTGCTGATGCAGATTTAGGCCTCGGCTGTGGGCTACCTACTGAATATGCCCACATCAAAGAAGGTGATGTTGTAGTTGATCTCGGGAGTGGAGCTGGAAATGACTGTTTTGTAGCCAGAGCACTTACCGGCGCCCATGGCAAAGTTATAGGGGTAGATTTCACCTCTGCCATGATTGAAAAAGCCCAACAAAATGCCTCAAAATTGGGATATAAAAATGTGCATTTCATAAAAGGTGATATTGAAAATATTCCGATATCAGATAATACTGCAGATGTAGTGGTGAGTAATTGTGTTTTGAATCTTGTGCCTGATAAAACAACTGCTTTTAACGAAACCTTCCGTATCTTAAGGCCCGGAGGTCATTTTAGTATATCGGATGTAGTTACCTTAGGAAAACTCCCCGAGGCACTCAAAAAATCAGCCGAAATGTATGCAGGATGTGTATCAGGAGCAGAGGAGCAAGGGGCTTATCTGGAAATAATTAATAAATCTGGTTTTAAGCAGGTAACTATTCAGAAAATCACAAAAATTTCCTTGCCAAGGGAGGTATTGGAATCTTTACTAGAACCAGATGAACTAGAGACTTTTTCAAATAGCAAAAGTGGAATCTATAGCATTACTGTTTATGGTGAAAAACCTGCTGACTGTTGTGAACCAAGCTGTTGTGAGTAATAATACCATCG
>QIMC01000073.1 GCA_003232185.1 Flammeovirgaceae bacterium
TTTGATCGGGATCTTAGATATGTATTTGTGGAAGGTAAGGAGCTTTATGCTCTGGGTATTACCAGCGATATGCTAATTGGTACCCGATATATTGACCGTCTGGCACCAGAGATAGCGGATCAAACTACAAAAGATTTGATGGAGGTGTTTAATGGACGACCCAAAAGTATTGATATTAAATACCGGCAAAATGATTATGTTTTGGATGCAGTCCCTATTTCTTCCGATGATGGGCAGGTTGATCATATACTGGTTATTGAAAGAAATGTTACCAAAAGAAAAAAGGAACAGGATCAGGTACAACGAGCACTGGAGCATGAGAGAGAATTGAATGAGTTGAAATCCAGATTTGTTTCAACCGCCTCTCATGAGTTCCGTACTCCTCTAAGTACCATACTTTCTTCAGTTTCTTTGTTGTCCAGATATGACTCCAAACAGGATTTGGTAAAGCGAAAGAAGCATATAGAGCGAATTAAAAACTCCGTAAAGAACCTAACTGGAATACTAAATGATTTTCTTTCGCTGGATAAACTAGAGACTGGGGCCTTACAAAGCCAACCGGAGCTGTTTAACCTAATGGATTTTACTCAGGAAATCTGTGATCAGCTAACCCATACCTTAAGAAAACACCAACAGATAAAATATCACCATCAAGGTCAAACTGAAGTACATCTAGACAAGCAAATTTTAACTAATATATTGCTTAACTTGCTATCTAACGCCAGTAAATACTCCGCAGAAGGCCAGGTAATTGATTTGACCACCAAACTATCTGATGGAAACATCCTGATCATCGTAAAGGATCAGGGAATAGGAATCTCCAAAGAAGATCAAAAGCATTTATTTAAAAGGTTTTTCAGATCCCAAAATGCCATAAATATAGCAGGAACCGGCTTAGGCCTTAATATTGTTCGGAAATACGTAGAATTGTTAGATGGAGAGATTGACTTTCACTCAGAACTGGGTATTGGCAGTACTTTCAATGTTAAATTGACTCAACCTTTGAGCGCATGAAAAAAATATTACTGATTGAGGACAACTTTGAAATGCGGGAGAATATCGCAGAAATGCTGGAACTTGCCAGCTATGAGGTACAGGTTGCGGAAAATGGCAAAATAGGAGTTAAGTTAGCTTTAGAGACGAAGCCGGACTTGATTTTATGTGACATAATGATGCCTGAACTGGATGGTTACGGCGTATTGTTTATCCTGGCTAAAAATCCCAAAACATCGGGAATACCTTTTATTTTTCTTACCGCAAAAACAGAAAAGAGCGACTACCGAAAAGGTATGAATCTTGGAGCAGATGACTATCTAACCAAGCCATTTGAAGAGATGGAGCTGTTGGAAGCTGTTGACATGAGGTTAAAGAAAAGTGGACAGTTCCAAAAGGAATTTGATGCTGATGTGGAAGGAGTTGACCATTTTATTGAGACTGCTGAAGGGCTGGAGGAGATGAATAAATTGTCCCAGGATCGAAAGAGCAAACATTATAAGAAAAAGGGTGCCCTTTTTTATGAAGGAGAATATCCGAATTTTCTTTATTTCATAGAAAAAGGTAAGATCAAGACATACAAGATGAATGAGGATGGTAAGGAGTTAATTACCGGGTTATACAAGGAAGGAGATTTTATCGGTTATCTGGCTCTGCTGGAAAATATCCAGCACCCGGAATCTGCCGTTGCTTTGGAAGAGTCTGAAGTTTATTTAATTCCCAGACGTGATTTTCTTTCTTTATTGTTCACCAATCGTGATGTTTCTGCACGATTTATTAAGATGTTATCAAGAAATCTAGTTGAAAAAGAGCAGGAGTTGCTAAACCTTGCTTACAATACGGTACGTAAAAGAGTAGCTGATGCTTTGCTGCAGTTACGTGACCGATATCAAACTGAGGATGAAGAAGTTTTTAAAATGGCCATGTCTCGAGATGATTTGGCCAGTATGGTTGGAACTGCCAAAGAGTCGGTAATTCGTACCCTATCTGAATTCAAAAGTGATTCTCTAATTGAAATAAAAGGAAGCGAAATTACCATCCTTGATCCTGAGGGTCTTTCAAGCTTACGTTATTAGTGCCCCCAGTCCCGATGGCTATCGGGACCGGGGTCTTCCTTGCACCAAGCATATCATAAATGATCTTAATCATTTTTTCAATGCGTATTATCATGGTTTGCCTGATCCAAAACCCGAACTTTTATGTTTTTGGAAGAGTCTATTAAAATGACCCTATAGTGAAAAAAGTTTTATTGGCAACAGATTTTTCAGAATACGCCCATCATGCAATTGAATACGCGCTATCACTTTTAGGTGAACAGAGCGTGCATTATTTTTTGGTGAACGCTTACTACCTGAGGCACAATACCCCTGAAATGCTAATATCATTAGAAGATATTTTGCACGAACAGTCCGAAATGGAATTGAAGCATCACTTTGCTAGCATTAAGCATAATCACCAATCATTGAATATAGAAACCATGTCTGCTTACGGTGCGCCTGCTGTCACTATTAAGAAGGTGGTAAAGGAACAGGGGATAGACTTAGTGGTCATTGGCAGTAGGGGGCGAAGTGCCTTGAATGAAACATTTTTTGGAAGCAATACTGCCGATCTTGTAAGACGAATTACCCAGCCTCTTTTGATTGTTCCATTACACTATTCTGTGGAACCTCCTAAAAAAATTGTATTTGCCACCGACCTGACCCAAGTGGATGACCTGGATGTATTGCAACCGATGCTGTCATTAGCCAGAAAATATGACTTTGAAATCATTGTAGTGAATGTAACCGGAAATAATTCGGACCTAAAGGTAAAAAGAGCTTTGAAGAGATTAGATTTCAATAGTCGCTTCAGTCATATTAATTATAGGTTTGAAGAGATACGAAATGAAAACACATTTGACGGTATAAGTGAGATTATCAATACTGAGTCCGCCAATATGCTGGTTCTCTCGCCAAAAGAGTATCCAGGTTTCAAAGGAATGTTTCACCGGAGTATCACCAAGAGAATGATCCAATACGCGGAAATACCGATTTTGGTAATCAAGTAATCCCTTCTGTTTAATCCAGATTGATCTCTATTTTTAATTTTCATGATTTATGTCATGAATGGAATGTATTGCCTTGGGTATAAGCTAGATGAAAGGAAGTAAGTGATTGACATTTATCATTATATCAACTAAGGAAAGTCCTGTTTATTGCTGGTGTTGGTACCTATATTTGGTGCTAAACAATTGCAATAATTATGAATTACATTTCCATTCTAGTAGTAATATCTCTTACCATTTTCAGCTGTGGAGAAGGAGAATCAAAAGAGGCCAATTCCAGCAATACCTCACCAAAATCAATGGTGAATGAAGAATCCGTTGACTCTTCTGATCCCATGGAAAATAAAGGTATTGGTCCGGTCAGTAACCTCGAACTCGGACCTCTGGACGAGCAACTGG
>QIMC01000004.1 GCA_003232185.1 Flammeovirgaceae bacterium
ACACCGGACCAAACCATAAATTTTGACTTGACTGTGGTGCCGGCAGGATTATATATAATGAAACTCAATTTACCAGGCAGGGAAATTTCGCTCCCATATAGTTCTCCCCGTTGCACTCTGTAATCGTAAAATACTATTTCCCCTTAATGCTGGCAGGGCAACAGTTAATGAAGTACCGGTTAAACCTGGATTGGGATATATTTTAAGCGATATTTCATCTTTAACCTCATTGGTACTAGTTATCAGGCCCTCAAAATATTGTTCCGCTTTGACAAAAGCGTCCATCCCGATTTGTTCGCCAATAAGTCGCCCGGGGATATCATCAGCCGGTGGATGAATACCTCCCCAAATCCTGGAAAGACTGCATTGATCTGAGGCATCTCTGTAGGTCGCCCATTGCAAAGTCAAATCCATGCTGGGACCATCTTCAAAAACAAGAAATTCGTTCTTTGGGGCTATAAACTCACCATTAACCTTATCGGCTTGGCAGGAGTGCCCGTGTTAGAGTACAGATCTGCAAACTCATTTTCAAAAGTGTGCCAAGGAATTTCATCGGCTAACGATACTAGCGTATGACGCGGATTGATGATCTGCTTCAGGGTGTTTTTGAACATGTTCCGTTGGTTTTGGTTTGGATTTTTACCTATCAATTTCTGCTAGGTTTTACCTAAATACCCATGTTTTATTGCAGATTTTCAACCATTAAAACAACTTGTTTTCAACACCAAAATGTTGATAGTCACACACTTATTCTTATTTTCAGCGTCGACTAACTAGATGTGAACACTTCCTTACCCCACCGATCAACCACTTTTAAGGTGGCGTTTCGGATGTTAAGGAATGATTTTGGCTGAAACCGAGGATTTTACTCATCTCCTAATTAACTTTACATTAGAATATAAAAACACCGGTTAAGCCTACAAAATGGTTTTAACCAAGGCCAACTGGAACCCTGGTTAAACCATAACTCTTATATTAACATGGGAAGTAAATCCGTCTCCCTATTTTTTGATAATAACTCGACGAGTTAGGATACCTTTGCTATGAACAACTTTCAATACATAAATCCCATCGGGTAGGTCTGAAGTACTAAAATTCACTGATTTATCTGACGTTCCTATTGACTTTACTAACGTTCCGAAATTATCATACAATTTAATATTGTATATCTCTATTTCCTCAATTTCGTTAGTTGATTCAACAGTTAATTCGCTTGTACTCGGGTTGGGAAAACTTCTTAGCAATTCATCCTCTGCCAGATTTGCAGTAAAAAAGCCACCACAAAACGCCGGGTACACAGTAATACCGGTAAAACCACTTGACCCACAACCATTATTTACATTTACACTAACTGTTCCTGCATCCGGGGTGCTAAAAGAAGGTGTTTTGAGACTGAAAACTCCAATTACTTGGATATGTCCAGGAATACGAATATTCTGACTGATGTCCGAAGGGTACGTTGGCGGTGTACGTGTATAGGGTCCCTTTACAAACCCCGGCCGTTCCGGACACGGTGATATTTGAAGTTTGAAAAGGCCCGGCTTGAATATCAGTACTAAAATCTACGGTGACCGGACACAGGCCGGTATTAGGATTGGATAATGTTGCTGTGACTGTACCTATGCCATTCCCCGATCCGGAATGCCTGATGGTAGCCGAACTGTTATTGGAGCTTACAATAGTGAGATTGGAGGTAGTACTCCATGCTACATTATGGCCCGCTGGAACGTTATTAATACTTACAGTACCACTGGTACCTGTACAAACCGAATTGGTAGACCGCACTAGGGTAGGTATGGCTAAGGTATTGGTGTTCGTTATTGTAGGATTGTTGGTTAACCACGGTCCCAAGCTGTTATTTGGGTTTCGTCCTGCAGGAAAAGTCCCGTTGTTATTCATACCCCATGAAACATCGAAGCGGCCATATGATTTCAACACCGGAGCGCAACCGTCCAGCCCTCCATGCAATTGACCGACCACCCTACGATCCTGGTTAAATAAAGGGCCTCCGGACGAGCCCCCCTGCGCGGTACCCTGGTTGAGGGTGACATTCCAGTGAGTATTGGCCGGTGAAAAGTTCTGTCGTAAAGGATTAACACATAAGGTCCAGGCTATCTGGGCAAAATTAGATTGCGCCGCATTATTTATGACACTGATTTTCATCACATCACCTACAGGATGGTGTATGGTGGCCCCTGAGGTTAAGGCCGCGACAGCCCTATCCCACCCTAAATACCTGATGCCGGTATCAACATTTGTCCCTGGTCTTTGATTCATTTCCAATAATACAAAGTCAGTGTCAAACCATCCTGCCCTGAATGTCGCCTGCTGGAAAGAATAGTAGATGCTGGGATGGGGCTCTCCCCCATTACACGTTGGGGTTTTATACTGAAATCGAAATGTCCAGTTTTCAGCATTGCCAATTTCTTGCGGGGTCAAAATTCCATTCCCGAATTGCGCATCATTGCATGGGTCTATGTTGTTGATGTTGTCACCTATATCCACACAATGAAAAGCCGAAAGGACAGTAGGTGCGAAATCCTGGCATCCGTTGTTCAATAATGCCCCGGAACAAAGCCTTTCTCCATTCCCCAATATAATCATTGCGACCCCATCGGATTCCTCCTGCCAATTATTCCCCTGAGAACAATTGATATCGATATTGCAAGGATTGGAGTCTCCGAACAAATTAGGAATGAACAAATCCTTAAAAGCGTGGATGACTCTGGAAATTTGTACAACACTTAGGTTTTCGCTAACTTTGGGCTCAAGAAGTTCCAAAACGACGGTCTCCCCTTCCAGTAAGTCAGACATAAATCTTCCTGAGGAAGGAACGTCACGGGAAGTGATAGGTCCAAAGGACATGGTGCGTTCCTCATTATACAGGTATAGCGTTGCACCTCGTGGCAACGCTAACTTGCCAAATACTAGATTGATTGAATAAGCCCCTTTAGAACTGATTTTCAGCTTCCAAACCCTTCCATTTCCAATGGAAAACCATTCACCAGAATTTTGCAAATTGTAATCGACCTCCACTCCTTTGCCAAATCTGAAGGGTGTTGGCATAACGTCATTCTTTTCCCTCTGTTCATCCTCCTTAACACCGGTGAGGTCCACTTGGACATCTTTGATAGTCCTAGTCGTAGGTGTATTAAAAAACCCCTACTTGTAATCTCTCCCACATTTAAGTATCGAGTAGGTACCTGGGCAGTAACGTTTAGAGAAGCTAGCGATAATAGCAGAAAGTAAATCTTTTTCATAACTGGCTCTATTTTTATGTGGATAATAGTAATTACTCCATTTCAAAATCCGCTCTTAGTTCCAAAACCTTGTCAGTCCCATCGATTTTCAACGTATAGGAAAACTCGGTATAATACTTGCCAATCGGGAGCGGCGAATTGTCCGGATTTGCACTCCAAAACACAGAAACCACCGACTGTACCCCCGGTGGAACATTTTCTGGTGGCAGATTGATGTCAGGGCAGCTGGTTGGAAAGACATAGGGTTTTCCGACGGCAGCGGGCGTACTGTCTCCTCCCTGTTCTAGGGTGGAATTTCTGTAAACAAGGAAGAAATCTTCCTGCTGCAGCAACTGACATGCATAGGAATTTTCCCAGGCAAAATCCCTTCCCAATTTATTGTTCAACATCACTGCCAGGCGAATGTCCGTTCCAGCGCTGAATACGGATTTTTCATTCCTGTTTTTGTCCAATATTACTAGTTTAAATTCTATACTATCTATTTGAGATTTTGTATAGTCATCCAAAGAATTATTGTCATCACAACCAGGTGCTATGACAGATAGAGATATGATTAAAAACTTTAAATACATTGTCTTCCTTCCTTTCATGTGCATAATGTTTGCCTTATATTATATAGACAAGTAGTTTGGTCAAAAAGTTGGAACTAACGTGATAAATTGCAAGTAATTCAACCTTAATTCGCCAATCTGTGTCCTCAATAATTGGTGCAGTTGGTAAAACAATAATACTTTTGTAATCCTATCATTCAAAGTTCAAATCCGTTTATATTCTTTAGCGAAATTGAGCTTTGGGGACGATAACGGAACTACTTGAACAGAAATCTTACATTAGTTTGACTTTTACTTAATTGAATACAACAATTGATAATCAAGCTTGAATTGAAGCTTTTTAGTAAACGTTTAGTGTTTACTTACATTAAGGTACACAATTAAATATTTGAGCAACTCGCCTTTTCTTTAAGGTTTGGTACATGAGTAAGCTATTCCACCATTATGTAATTATTACTTCGAAATGTTATACTCACCCAACTGATGCCTAGGGGAGTTTTCACAAAATACCTTAAAATAGGTGGTACTATCTTCATGTAATAAATTTCAATACCATTGAGAATAGGAATCTGATTTATGTACTAATCTTAATAAACCATACACCGATAGAAAGTGGCTACCCCTTTGCTTTGGCGATAATATATGATTTATTGTTAACTGGTTGGAGTAAAGGAAAACAAATTGTTATTGGACTTGCCCCTATATTGTCTATAATACTTTTGGTAATTAACTTATAGGGTTACCCATATAAGTCATAACTACTTGCTATACAGATATATAAATTGTATATTTATAGTTTAAAAATACTTAAAAATTTGGATAGGGATACATTCAAATCAAGGTTTGGAGACAAAAAAGCTTGTTTTGAATATTTAGCGGACCTCAAGTGGA
>QIMC01000415.1 GCA_003232185.1 Flammeovirgaceae bacterium
CGAGCTACTGGTACTGGGGGATTGTCTGCTTCAGCCACTCCTAACATGATCCTTACCTCATTAGTAACTTCTTGCATGTTGGTTATTTTTCCAACCGGATTGAGGTTGGCATAATAGGTATTGGGGAAAGCCAGAAATATGTGTAGGTGTTTTGAGTAAGTGATATATATGGTAAATGATAGAATTCCAATAATATGAGCCCACCAGGCGATGCGTTCAATGATTATCAAAACACCGGTTGAAGCCCCCTGAAATAGAGGAATTAGTTGGGCACTTAAGTAGAGTTTCCCGGTTGGGGTATAGGCCACCTCCCTGGTTTGTAGGATTTGGTCAGTGGCATTCATGGTGAAAATTGCAACCATCAACAGTATCTCTATGGTCAGAATGAGATTGGCATCCAACCTGGGCCATGCTGTCATTTCCGTATTCCAAAAACGAGCGGTCTTCAGGATATTTCTCCGGAATAAGAAAACCACACAGGCTATTATTACCGCCAAAGCCATAAACTCAAAAAAGTTCAAACAAAACCCGTAAAAACTGCCCAAAAAAGGTGAAAAGGTTCGATGGGTTCCTAGTAAGCCATCAACAATAAATTCCAGTACTTCAAGATTGATGATCAAAAACCCTGTGTAGATCAACAAATGTAATAATGCAGGAATCACCTTTTTGAACATTTTCTTTTGCCCAAAGGCTATTAATAACATGGCTTTTAACCTTTTAGTCGGCTGGTCGCTCCTGTTTTCAGGTCTGCCCAATCTGATATTGTTTCGGATTATGTTAATCCGTCGTATCAAAAAGTAACCGCTGATGGCCAGTATTATTACGAAAACAATTTGTGATACAAAGTTCATTTCAAGAGGCAAAAATTAATCTGACTAAAGGTTATCTTTAAACCCGGATTGTGCACTAGAAATCTATTCCGAGCCTTAACTGACTACGCCAAAGGCGTCCCGTTGGGGCAATATAGGCGCTTGCTCTTCCGATAGCTATCGGAATACTACTCACTATAGCAGTGCTATGCTTCCGATGCAAAATTCTGCTGTGCCTATCTTACAGTCATTTAAGGCTCTCACTACGAAGTCTAATGCATAATTCGGGTTAAAATACATAAAAATTTTGCACCAAGAATAAATTTATATAGTTTTGTCCACTCAAAATCAGGTGATGTAGCTCAGGTGGTAGAGCATCGGACTGAAAATCCGTGAGTCGGTGGTTCGAGTCCACTCATCACCACCTGAAGAAAGCCTCTGAAATTTTCAGAGGCTTTCTTCTATGTAATACTTAACACTAGTTCTTTAAATGTTTTAACTGAATAACTTCTCTTGAAGTAAGGTTTCTCCATTTCCCCCGGGGAAGATTTTTTTTGGTTAATCCCGCAAACATAACCCGGTCGAGTTTGCTTACTTCATAACCCAGGTGTTCGAAAATCCTCCTTACGATGCGATTTCTACCGGAATGTAGCTCTAGTCCAAGCTCGGTGTTATCTGTAGATACCAGATCTACCGCATCTAAAGTCACTGGGCCATCTTCCAGTTCAAATCCATCGAGCAGTGTTTGAAAATCACGTTTTTTTATGGGCTGGTCCAGGTGAACATGATAGATTTTACGTACTTCATGAGATGGATGACTCAATTTCTTATGAAGTGCCCCGTCATTGGTAATTAGTAATAATCCTGTGGTATTACGGTCCAGCCGGCCCACCGGTACAATTCGCTCTTTGCATGCATTTTTTACCAATTGCATTACGGTTCTCCGTTGCTTGGGGTCATCGGTGGTGGTGATGTGGTCTTTGGGTTTATTCAACAAGATATACACCAATTGTTCGCTTCTTAGCACTTTCCCCTGGTAAGTGACACGGTCTTTTAGCTGGACCTTGTATCCCATGGTGGTGATAATTTTTCCATTTACTTTTATCTTGCGGTCAGTAATTAGATTATCAGCATCACGACGTGAGCAGACACCGGCATTGGCAATAAACTTGTTAAGACGTATTTCCCGAGGTGCATTATCTCGCTTGAGAGGCGAAGTCTTTGATGGTTTGTATTTGGTTTTTTTCTTCATGACCCGGCGTGCATTGGGTTTATTTAAATATCCTGCTCAGTGCCAATCTCGTTTCCCTCTGCATTAAGGTCCTTTGGGGCAGGTAACTCTACCAAGTCATTAATCCCGAAATAGTCCATGAATTTTTCGCTGGTACTATAGATCAATGGGCGGCCAATTGAGTCAGCCTTACCCTTGATTTCCACTAAGTTTTTCTGAAGAAGTTTTTGCACAGAGTAATCGCAGTTTACACCCCGAATTTGTTCAATTTCTGCCTTGGTAACAGGTTGCTTATAAGCTATGATGGCCAGTGTTTCCAATGCTGATGTCGACAATCGCTTTTTGGACTGTTGTTTAAGTAAAACGCCAATGCTGCTCTGATAGGCTGGCTTGGTGAGAAATAGGTAACCTCCACCCGAGTGAACAACTTCAAAAGCCGAATCTTTTGATTGGTACTTTTCCATTGTTCTGGATAAGGCATCATCGATGTCTTTTTCCGGGATTTCAGCTTCAAACATCTCTACCAAAGTGGCACGCAACTCATTCTTTGTAACTGGTTTTGCGGAACAAAAGATAAGTGCTTCAATATGGTTTCCTAAATAGTCCAATGGTTAGTTTTTCTTAGCCAGCTTGGCTTCAATAGAATGCATGGTATGAGGCACGGCTTTTAGACGGGCTTTCTGTATCAATTTTCCAGTATCTATACATATTCCATAGGTATCATTCTTGATGCGTACCAGGGCATTCTCCAGACTGGAAATGAATTTTTGTTGACGTGCTGCTAGTTGGCTAAGATTTTCTTTTTCAGCAGTATCAGCACCGTCTTCGAGAACTTTGGTGCTCCCGGCAGTATTATCAGTTCCGGTATCATTTCTTCTACTCAATGAATCCTTAATATAATTGAGCTCGTTTTGAGCTTTTTCTAGTTTTTCCTTTATCAGAGTTTCAAATTCCAACAACTCCTTATCAGAATATCTTAGTTTCTCTTTTTCCCCCATTGTTTACAAATCAAAGTGATTATCTGATGATTTAATAATGGTTTCAGTAACCATAATAACTTTAAGGCAGGATTATAACTTACAATATATACCTAACTTAGATGGCTTTTCCAGCTAAACTGAAAGCGACAAATTTGTCAATAAATGATTCAAAAACGAAGAGTATTAAAGATTATCTTAATGACCACTGGATATTTAGAAATATATCCTACTCCAAACACATGAATTCCAAGTGCTTTAAGACAACAGGGAATGAAACGTAAGATGGAGCCGTAAGGGTTTAATAGGCCCGTCTTATGTGGTTAGGCTTCATATTCAAAGTACAAACTTTTCACTCGCTCCTGGAAAGCACTTTTTTCAATGTTAACCCTGTATTTAAGACGGATGTAACTTTCCTACCCTGCTTGACATAAAAATCAATGGCGTTGTTGATAACGTCGTTCATGGTTGATTGCTAGTTAGGTATTAAATAATATACGGAAAGATTATAACAATCCCAGAAAAAACGAAAAATTCAAAATGTGTTATTGGATAATTTCAATAATTTCATAGATAGGTTATACCACTGATTGTTTTATTAATAGTTAGGAGCAACCGCAACCGTTTGTAGTGATTGCCTGGTTCGTCCGTTACTTCCGGTAACCCTAAAAAGAACTATATAGTAGCCCATCGGTACCCGTCGAGCTGCCTGATCGGTACCGTCCCACTGGAAAGAGCCATTCACAGGAAGAATGGAATTGTTAACCAGCGTTCTTATTACCCGTCCCCGGGTATTAAAAATAATTATTGAACCGGTATTTCCAGGTTGATCCAACTGAAACGATATTCTTGCATACGATGGATAGCCACTGGAAAAGGGCGATATTATTTTTGGCTCTATGGTAAAATGAGATGACATTGGAGGCTGAAAACTTTGAGAATTCTGTTTTCCGGGAGTGGCATATCCGGAACTTTCTGCAGCACTGTACCAGTTATTGGGATCGCCGGTTGGGTTATCGGGGAAAGCTCTTTCTAAAGACACCCCATCGGAGTTGGTTAATAAAGGGTGGTGCATGTTATCATGATATTGCAGCTGATCAACTATCGAACCACTTGGCTCCACCAGAACTATAGATCCTTGCATATTTCCCAAAGCAGGCAGATCGTCTACCTCAATCATGGGTATATTCGCGCTGGCTGGATATTGGCTAATTAACTTTTCAACACTTGGGGTAAATACCCGATATTCACCAGGATAGATCATGTGGTTTTCAGGGCATAAACTTGTAAAATCGGTTAATGTCTGAGATTGCCACCTGGCAAATCTCCAGTTTTTCAAATTCAGCGCTTTAGTTGAACGATTATAAAGTTCTATAAAACGGACCCCCAATGGCCTGGGATTAAACAGCACTTCGTTAATTATTAAATCTGCGCTATCGGGTGATTGGGGCAGGCCAACAGGTGTTTTTGTTCCGGGACCAAAACCAATATTTTCATTGCAATCAGCAAACCCTGATATGGAAACCTGGTAAATGACTCCATTAATCAATAATCAACGTATCTTGAAGCTTTACAGTTAATACAGGTACAGCATAGGAGCTGGTAAAGAAAGTATCGACCTGAACAGTTGGTTCAATTATAATCTCCTCATTTTCCTTAGAAGAAAGGCTTAAAGCCTGATCAAAAGTAATTTTTATTTCCTGGTTGTGACTGGCAAAAGTACCGATAATCACTGGTGGCGACAGGTCCGGATTGTCAGTGGTTACACTATTTAATACGCCTGGTGTTCCTCCCGATTGTGCCATGGAAGCTGTCCAATTTGAAGCACCTGAACAGGGATAGCGTACATCAATCATTTCCAGGGACCAACCACCGAGTTTCCTAAGATTACTGCGATACCAGGAGTCCTCGTAGTTGACAAAATGAATGAGCTTACTTGAGGAGTCTGTCAAGGTTATTAGATCCTCTT
>QIMC01000062.1 GCA_003232185.1 Flammeovirgaceae bacterium
AACCGTGGATATATAAAAGGCACCTTAAATTCAGATGGAAGCTTAATTGAATTTACCTCTGCCTGTGCACCACTGGTATATCGGGGAGACTTATTCCAATCGGAGGTTATTGGAAATGTTTTTGTCTGTGAACCTACCGGAAACCTGATAAAACAAAATACACTAAGTGAAAAAGGACTGATTACAACTGCAATGAATGCCTACCATGAAAAGGAGTTTCTTGCATCTTCCGACGAAAGGTTTAGACCTGTTTGGATGACTTCGGGGCCGGACGGGGCCTTATATATAGCAGATATGTACCGCGGCATCATCCAACATGGCCTCTATATGTCTCCCTATCTTCGAGAGACCATCCTAAAAAGAAACCTCCACTCTCCCATCAACCTGGGTCGTATATGGCGTATTTCCCCAGAATACAGCGCTATATCCAGACCTATTAAACTCTCAGAAGCTTCCACTGCAAAACTGGTAGAAATGCTCGGTCATAAAAATGGGTGGTATCGCGACATGGCACAGCGTCTACTGGTAGAAAAGCAAGATCCTGAAGCCATTCAAAAGTTAGAACAGCTTCTCCAACAAAGCCCCGACTATCTGGCCAGACTCCATGCCTTATGGACGCTTGAGGGCATGGAAATGGTACAGCCCGATCCCTACCTGATGGCGTTACAAGATCATCATGTCCAGGTACGGGTAGCTTCCATGCGTATTTTGGAAAACATATCAGCAATCAACCCGGGTGTGGTCAACCGATTAGAACAATATATGCTTTTGGTTCCAACCAATGAGATTCAAGCATTGCAGACAACGCTTACTGCTGGTATAATGAAACCGTTGATAAAGCAAGAGATACTTATTCAGATACTAGCTAAATACCTGAATGATCCATTATTTAGAAATGCGGTATTGAGCAGTATCCATAACCAGGAATATCAATTGCTTAGAGCACTAGTCAATCAATCAGACTGGATTCAATACTCCAGCGACAAAGAAATAATGCTTGAAATATTAGTTGCAGCAATTGTAAAAAAAAGAGACCAAAAAGAACTTAGGGAGCTCATAGTTTTAGTGGATCGGGATAGCCTCGAGTGGACACATCGAGCTATTATTTCTGGCTTATCAGTACATGATACACCAACAGATTCTGATAGAATTCCTTTGGAAGTGACCCCTGATATTTTCACTAACACCGTTCATGACCTTGATCTCAACTCGAAAATATCCAGGGTTTCCACCCTTTATATCTGGCCTGGCAAAGAAACTAAAGCTGATTTAATAAAGCCAAAACCAACTTACCAGTTGGATCCCAAAATATTTGCGCAGGGGCGCAGCCTGTATCTCACTATCTGCTCAAACTGTCACGGAATAGATGGGAAAGGCCTGGCTAGGTTCGCACCACCACTGGTAAGGTCGGAATGGGTATTGGGTGACCCAAAGCGATTTACCATAATTTTATTGCACGGTATGGAAGGACCAGTAACAGTAAATGGGATAAAATATGATGCACCGGATATCCTACCGGTTATGCCTTCGTTTGCCAGTACCTCTGCAGGAAACCTGGCTGCGGTTATGTCTTATATACGACAGGAATGGGGTCATGATGCCAGTTCGATTGATGCCGGAACTGTAGGAACAATTCGAGTAAGTACGCAAGGAAAAGTTACTCCATGGACTACCGCTGAACTATTGGAATTGGAAAACCATGAAGAATAGCATTCCTGAGCACTTTAGATATTAATCGGATTTTATATCTTGTAGTCAAATGTTTGATTCTAACAAAAAAGGGCCGGCAACACTCAATTTATTAACCCGCCGCAAGTTTGCCCGTAAAATAACCCTATTGACTACTGTAATGTCAGCCGCCCCCAATTTTCTTTACCCACTCACAGTTCCACTTAAACGTTCGGCAATGGGTTTGGCAGCTGCCAGTTATGCCAATCGATGGGGTTCTGGTGACGCCAGTAAAAAAATTCCGGGATTTGAGCATGCCCTGCAAATGTTGATACATTGTGAATCTATTGGTGCAGGCGGAGTGCAGGTTGGTACTAAAAATTGGTCTGAAGATTTTGCGGGCAGGGTTCGTGATTATAGAGAGAGAAAGGAGTTATATCTGGAAGGTTCCATTAAGTTGCCTCAGAATGATGCCGATATAGAACGTTTTAGGACTGAGGCCATGCGTTCTTCGGAAGCTGGAGCTAAGATCCTTCGCACCGTATGTCTGTATGGCCGCCGATATGAAAATTTCGAAACCGGTCAGGCCTTTGAACAATTCAAAGAGTCATCTATAAAGTCCATCGAACGAGCAGAACCGGTATTGAACAAGTTAAGGTTAAAACTGGCTATAGAGAATCACAAGGATTGGCAGGTTCCAGACTTACTTGCTCTTATGAAGCATCTGGATAGTGAATGGATCGGAGTAACATTGGACACCGGCAACAATATATCATTGCTTGAAGACCCTATGTACGTAGTGGAATCTCTAGCGCCATATGCTTTCACCACTCATTTAAAGGATATGGGAGTCAAAGAATATGAAGATGGATTTCTATTATCAGAGGTTCCTCTGGGCACGGGTGTGCTGGATCTCAGGAGCATCATTGATGTATGTCGAAAATACAACCCCAGTATTGTTTTCAATCTTGAAATGATTACCCGTAATCCATTGAAAATTCCCTGTTTTACCGACCAGTATTGGGCAACATTTAAAGGACGCCCGGCAACCGACCTGGTAAAAGCAATTAATTGGGTGCGTCAGAATAAAACTGATAAAGTATTACCCTTGGTCGAGGGAAAGACCACTGAAGAAAAACTTATTTTTGAGGAGCGTAATGTACTTGCCTCATTCAAATACGCCAACACTGAACTTGAAATATAAAAATTGCTATGAATGAACAACTTCCCGGAATAAAGCTATTCGATTTGAGTGGCCGTACAGCGGTCATTACCGGAGGATCCAAAGGGCTTGGCCTGGCCATTGGAGCAGGTCTGGCTTCTGTTGGAGCTAATTTAGTTTTGGTCAGTAGAAATCTGGATGAGGGTGAGGCAGCTGCTGCATCAATAACCGCAGCATATAAAGTTGAGGCATCCGCCATTGGCGCGAATGTTACCAATCAACAGCAAATGGAAGAGCTGGCTGAAACGGTGATGGAAAAGCATGGGCGTATCGATATTTTGATCAACAGTGCCGGCATCAACATTCGTGGAGCCATTGATGAATTGAGCTATGAAGATTTTAAAGAAGTTATGGCTGTAAATGTTGATGGCACCTGGCTGGCTTCCAGGGCAATCATTCCGTTTATGAAAAAAGCCGGAAGTGGAAAAATCATTAATATGGCCAGCACTTTAGGTATGGTAGGATTATCTAATAGAACTCCTTATACCTCAAGTAAAGGGGCAATTGTACAAATGACCAGGGCCCTCGGACT
>QIMC01000049.1 GCA_003232185.1 Flammeovirgaceae bacterium
AGGGAATCTCCAAAATAGTAAAACCCAATAACTCCAGGGAACACAATGATAATAGGAATCAGGATTTTCAAAATCCCCGTAAATAGTAGCCCTTTTTGGGCTTCTGCCAATGATTTGGCGCCAAAGGCTCTTTGAATGATGGTCTGATTCATTCCCCAGAAATAGAGCTGGTTGATTACCAATCCGGTAAAAAGTGTGCCAAATGGTAATACTGAATCCGGAGCACCAATAACATTAAACTTCTCTGGACTATTTTGATAAACTTTTGATAGTCCTGTCAATAGGTTTCCGTCACCAATATCCCATAGTGCAAGGATGGGAACCATTAACCCACCGATAAATAAGCCCACACCATTAATAGAATCACTGTAAGCTACTGCTTTCAATCCACCAAATACTGCGTATGCAGAACCAATCAGGCCGATGCAAATGATAGTAATCCAAAGGCCGGTAGTTTTGCTGACTTGCAATACCTCAGAAATGTTGAATATACTTTCCAAATTAATGGCACCTGTGTATAAAACAATGGGTAGCAGGGTAACCACAAATGAGACCAATAAAAACAAGGCGACTAAGGTACGGGTGGCTCCATCAAATCTTTCCTCCAGGTATTGGGGAATAGTGGTCAACCGCATCTTTATAAAAGTTGGAATGAAATAAATAGCCGCAACCACTAGTGCTAATGCTGAGGTCACCTCCCAGGCAATGACGAGAAATCCATTTTTGTAGGATAAGCCGTTCATTCCAATTAGATGTTCAGTAGAAATATTAGTAAGTAGCATGGAGCCGGCGATAACCACTCCGGTCAGGCTCCTGCCTCCCAAAAAATATCCCTCCCTGGAGTCCAGCCGGTCATTTCTAAGCTTGTACCAGCAGAAAATTCCAACGAAACCAGTAAATGCTACAAATGAAATAATAGTTAACATATTGCTGTTTCTGTGCTTCTCATAAACATTATTCTGGGCCGGATGTCTGGATACGCCTGATGAAAATGGCAATCCTTTTGATCGATCAATTAAATCTTTCCGCCCACTATATACCTGGCTTCTTCCATTTGTGTTGTTCCTTTTGTTGGATCTCGCCATCGATGTCTGGTTGAAAATGGATTGGATCCTCCTTCCGCAACATCTGCCAGCATTTCACCCAGGAGGGGTGCCATTTTGAATGCGTGACCACTACCGCCGGTGCCCACAAGCAATCCTTTAGTTTCAGGATGGTGGTCAATCCAGAAATGTCCATCCAGGGTATCTGTATACAAGCATCGGCGGGTATAGACCAGAGGAGCTTCGGATAATGCTGGAAAAGCATCATTCAAAAATAAGCGCATTTCAATTATTTCATTTTCTGTAACCTGCCTGTCATCATGTTCAGGATGCAGGTCCACGCCATTGCTGTGTTTCGCTACTTTTACAATGCCATATTTATCAGACCATGGAAACCCATACCATCCGGTATTAGACAAATCGGCGCTGAACACTGACAGGTGGGGAGGTGTAAATGGTGTTGGGTCTTTAGGCTTTAGCCAGAACACCGGATGCCCGGTAGCTTTCATATAAGGAGCTAGTTCTGGTAATAACAAGATGGAATAAGGGCCAGCTGTTACCATTGCATGCCCACAGTGATAGATAACCCCTTCTTTGGTTTTTACTCCCCATAGTTGTCCTTTGTCAATAAGCAGCTCGGTGGCGGTTTGACCTTGCAGGATTTGCACGCCCAGCGAAGTGGCATAATTAGCTAGTTTTTCAATGGTTAAGGTTGCATCTGCAAAGCCTCCTTTTGGGTTGAAATTGGCATTCATGTATACCTCAGTATTCACCACTGGGAATCGTTGTTTTATGGCGTTGGCGTCCATGCGATCCAATGCGTAACCGGCCTTTATAAGATTAGCACAACTGGTTTGCTCAAAGCTTTGTCGTTTGCTTTCAAAAGGGTGTTTGCAAAGCAATAAAAAGCCAACTTCGTGATAAAGCTTTGCGCCAAACAGGTCATTCCAGTGCTTCCAGCGATCGATACATATTTCGACCATTCGGAAGTATTCAGTATCGGAACCGTATTCCATGCGGACTGCTTTTGATATATCGCTGGATGCCGCCAGGTGATGGGGGATGGTATCTGGGTTGAGCAACCCTATTTTGTATTTTCTTTTGGCTAGCTCTATGGCGGCAGTTAACCCAAATACACCTCCTCCAACCATCAGGAAGTCAAATTTATCAGGATAATGACTCATGGTGTGTTTTAATCCGGATTTAATTATATGCTGATGGCCAGAGAAATTAATTGGCGGGCATTGCCAAAGTCCAAACCGAGCGCATGCTGTTGTCCCGACTCAGACATCTTGGCCCAGGTCTTCCGCACAATGGAAACCACTTTTTCCGAAGAGTGTTTGGCCACAAAGTCCTTTAGATGATGCTCCAGAAAAACCAGGCACACCACGTCTTCTAACACCTGAGACTCAGGGTCTGTTTTTAAGCTCTTTTTTAAGATTAAGGACTTGACCCGATCAATGGTATTCTGTTCAAACCCACATTCTAACAAAATCGCAGCTGCTTTTTCGGCGTGAAATTTCTTTAATTCAGTTCGCCAAAGTAAATACCCTTTCCGATCCATAGGATATGATTCACGAGGAATGGTCCATCGGCAAATGTGTTGGCTTCTGGCCGCTAGTTGTAATGGTTCGGAAGCCTCAGGGTTAACCCTGGTTAGCCACTCTGTCATTCTGATTGAATACAGGATCTCTTTTGATAATTCCTGGCCTTTATGTACTTCCAGGTTTGGGTCCTTACTGTTCTCCTCATCGAAACGTTGAATGGCTTTTTGAAATCTGTTGGTATCAGTGATCATAGCTCTAAGGTAACTATTCAGCTAACAAGTTCAACCTCAAATTCGGGTTTGATTTTAATAGAAAAATGTTGCTATCTTCATGCTGATTTTAGGAAATTTTAAATTGAAATACAATATAATTATGCGCTACCACCTAATCATATTATTGCTGTTTTTTATTGCTTCAGGTTGCAAAAAAGAACAAAAGAACTCAGCTGAACCAACCGCCGAAACCTATTCTATGGCTGATTTTAAAAAAGTTCCCAAAATTGATACCCATGCACATATTACTTCGGATGGAAAAACCTTTATTGAAGAAGCCCGGGCCAATAATTTCAGGCTGATGAACATGATTGTGGACGTCCCTCATTTCCCATCAATACCCCGGCAATTAGAAATTTGTCTTAAGCATCTGGAAGAAGATCCCGATATATTTGCGTACACCACAGCCTTTACTTTGGAAGACTGGGACCAACCCAACTGGTCGGACAGGATAATTGAGCAATTACAAAAAGATTTCGATAATGGCGCTCTTGGGGTTAAAGTGTGGAAAAATATTGGGATGACTTACAAAGACCAGGATGGCCATCAGATTATG
>QIMC01000304.1 GCA_003232185.1 Flammeovirgaceae bacterium
TTTGATCCCATCATCTGAAGAATCGATATCCATATGTGGATCAAAGAGAAAAAGGTCAAATCCATCAAACTTCACCCCATCAACTTCTGCATTAGTCGTCAGGTCTATCATGGTATCGATTGAGATCGGAGGCTCTGAGTCTGGTCCTTTTCCTACAACGCCAGGCCATGAAGCGTTGTGAAGTTTAGGATAATTGTTTTCATGCATGGTTATTATTGGTTTTTGTACGAGTTTTTTAATAAATCAATCCTTTGAAAGTACCGATGTCGTTTTTCAGCAGATCCAATTTACCAAAAATAGACCCATTGGTTATAGTACAAACAATTTATTGACTGTACCAATTAAAAATAATGAAATCCACAAGCATTTTGATGCATTTAGGGAGGCTTAGGGTGGTTGCTGATTACCCTTTTAACGGTGCTTTCAGGCCATAAAAGTTGCTGTAGCTAATCCGGTAACGGCTTTGCGTTCGGAATAAGAAATAGAGGTTAAGATAACCCTGCGTTTTAGCTTACCTCATTGGTTGAGATGTTACAAACTACTTGTGCTTCTAACTTTTAAAATGGATCTGGTCACAACATGACGTGGCTATTTTCAAGGTCCATTATGTTCACTCTTTTATTTTGTTGCATAAATCGGTAAGGCTTTGATGGATTAATAATTCCAACCTTTTCATTAAAAAAAGGGTCTTTTACAAGGAAGTACCATTCGATCTCAATATGAAAAAAATAAATTGGTTTGTACGTTGTGTGGTATTATGCATTCTAATTCTCGTGCCAAACGCCTGCGAGACTGAAGACCTTGATAATCCGAATGTATTGGGGTACAATTTTAACAATTTCGATTCATCAGGATTTGGAAGGGTTGAATTAACAGGTGACGTATACGCTGAATTTGAAGAAAATCCTTTCGTAAAGGTTTCTGAAGTCCCTTACTCTACGTTTTCGATTGATGCAGATGGAGCTTCATACTCAAACATCAGAAGATTCATCATAAGAGAAGATCAAACTCCTCCCAAGGGTGCCATTAGGACTGAAGAGCTTATTAACTATTTTAATTTAGATTATACCTTTGACAATGCATCGCATCCGATATCCCTGAACGGAGAAGTTAGTAAGTGCCCCTGGAACACTTCCAATAAGTTAATTAGGATTGGATTAAAAGGTAAACCTATTCCTCGAAAAGATTTACCAGCTTCCAATTTTGTTTTCTTGATTGATGTTTCTGGTTCAATGGGAAGTGAGGACAAGCTTGAACTTTTGAAAAATGGATTCAAATATTTTGCTGACGAATTATCAGATGAAGATAGAGTTTCTATTGTTACATACGCGGGTTCTGCAGGTGTAGTTTTAGCATCAACCTCTGGAAGAGAAAAGGATAAGATTAAACATGCCATTGACCAGTTAGGGGCAGGAGGCAGTACTGCAGGTGCGGAAGGAATTATAACCGCGTATGAAATTGCTCAACAAAATCTAATCCCAAATGGAAACAATAGAATCGTAATTGGTACTGATGGTGATTTTAATGTAGGAATATCCAGTCAAGAAGAATTGATTAAGCTAATTGAGGAAAAGCGAGAACTAGGAATATTTTTGACGGTTTTAGGTGTAGGCCGGGGCAATCTTAATGATGCTGCCTTAGAACAAATTGCTAACAATGGAAATGGCACATATGAATATATAGACAACTTAGAGCAGTTAAGAAAAGTGTTCATTTATGACTACAACAAATTTTTTACCGTAGCAAAGGATGTCAAGGTTCAAGTAGCGTTTAACTCTAATAAGGTTGAAGCCTATAGATTAATTGGCTATGAAAATAGAGCTTTGGATAAAGAGGATTTTGAAGATGATGGAAAAGATGCCGGAGAATTAGGTTCAGACCAAAACGTAACGGCCCTATACGAAATTATAACGAAAAGTAGTTCCAACTTAAGATCCTCGCCAACATTTACTATTGATTTTCGCTATAAATTGCCAAATTCTGAAACCAGCATTCCATTAGAACTAGAAATTTTCGATGAAGGAAATACCTTCAATCAATCCTCTGATTTTATGAAATTTACCGCCAGCATAGCTTCATTTTCCATGCTTCTCACAGATTCGGAATATAAAGGAACAAGTACCTATAGCCAGGTAATGGATTGGCTGAAAGAAACAAACTTAACCGATGAATATGGCTTCAAATCAGAATTTGAAAGAATAGTTGAAAAATCCTCGAACTAATGTTTAATAACCGATTTAACCACTGTATTGCATAGGGAAAGCTAGCTCCCCAAACGCCTACCATTGATCCTCAATTATTATAAGCGTTGTTTGCTTAATAATATACACTATGATCACTACTCTACTGCCACATAGCTATTGGCCGATAGCAGCCATTCACTTGAAAGCAAAAACCTGCTAATAAATTAACCTCTGGATTGGGCGTTATCTCAAACCGCCTATTCAGCCCCATTTTCATAGGACTATGAGTAAATAGTCAGATAACCTATATTAGTAGTAAGAGTAATTGCTCGTAAACAATTATCAAGTTTGATCCTCAAACTAAAATGAGAGCCACTTTCTTGACACTGATTGTTCTTTATGCTGCCCAATCATGTTCTGATCATAAGAAAGACAGTAATGTGGATTGGCTTTTAAATAATGCCTACGAGATCAGGTCCATTGATCCTACAGACTCTGATTATATGGACCTACAGCCATTAAAATCCGCGATAGGTGAAGCCAGAATGGTTTTACTGGGAGAACAAGAACACGGAGACGGTTCAGCTTACCTTGCGAAGTCACGATTAGTTAAATTTCTTCATGACGAAATGGGTTTTAATGTTTTGGCCTTCGAAGCTGATTTTTTCGGAGTGCATAAGGCCTGGACCGACTACAAAGCCGGTGAAAAGGAATATCAGGACGTTTTAAATCAAATGTACATCTTCTGGCCCCAAAGCAAAATGTGTCAGGATTTATTCCAAACGGTAGAACAGTCCCAACAATCAAACTTTCCTTTGAAGTTAGCAGGATTCGATTGCCAGCAAATAACAAGTGTTTCAAAGGAAGAGTTAATTCCGGCACTGGACTCAATTGTCAATCATTATGATATTTCTTTAATCCGGTCTGAAAAAGAGTTTTTCAACAAAACATTGGAGGAGGCAATGTATAAATTCCATGATCAGCAAATAAGCGATGAGAGTCAAAGTGATCTATTGAGAATTCTTAGTGTGCTGTCTTTGGAGTTCAAAAAGAAGGAAATCGACCCCTTCTGGATACAGGAACTGGATAATATTGAAGGCTTTTTGATGCACACCTGGCACTGGTGGATTGATCGTGAAAATGATATGGTTGACAACAACCATAGGGATATCCAAATGGCAAAAAATATTCTTTGGCTCTTAAATGAGAAATACAAAGATGAAAAG
>QIMC01000030.1 GCA_003232185.1 Flammeovirgaceae bacterium
CATTCACAGGATTTTTGTCTGTGTAAGAGAAAATAGAAAATATGAAAAAATTTATACACATGCCCTTGCTTAATCCTTAGAAATCGGGAGGTAGGAATTATGTCCGAAGGACTCCTTCGGAGAGTGATAAGTGATGAATTGAACGGATTTTCTGGCCAAGATATAGGGATAATGTGCTAGATAATAGGTTGTTAAGATTGTTTAATTTCTAATTTCTAATTGATCTACTACTTGTCCAGCTCTTCAAGATTGTTTTTAGCCACGGTAAAATCAGGCTCAAGTGCAAGTGCTTCCTGGAAGCTTGTGCGGGCCGCTTCTTTATTTTCCTGGCTGGATTCAATTAATCCCTTTAGATTATATACCGCCGCCGTTAATGAGATTTGACTTGGACCCTTTTGCGTATTGATTGATACCATTGCTTCTTTGGTTTCTTCTTTTTCAAGCAGAATACCCACATTGGTCATGCTTTCACCTTGTCTGTTCAAGTCCAGTTGTAATATTGCCATTTTATAAAGTGTCAAAACACTGTTATTCCTGAGGTAAATGCTTTCATATGAAGTCAGTGCTTTGTCTTTCAAACCTAAGTTTTGATAAGCCACACCGCTCATCTCCAATGCTGGCAAGTGATCGGGATTCATTTTTATTATATCAATACAAACCAGTAAGCATGAAGTGAATTTTTGATAATAATACATATAGGCCAGAGAATCCAACAAGCTGGCATCACTGGGATCAATCGCCATCAAATTATAAATAGCATTTCTGGCAATTTCAACATCAGCGTATTTAGACCCTAATTGATAAACCGCCTTTTCTTGTTTATAGGATGCTGACTCTTTTACATCCTGAGCTGAAGAGCTCCAACTCGCCACTAAAATAAACAATAGGACTAGTAGCGTTTTAATATTTGGATTCATGGTTCTGCCTTATGTAGACAGCAAAGATATAAAGAATATGGAATGTTAAACCAATATTTTATGATACTAGAAAATATTAGGACAGGGTATGAATTTCCCACTAATGCCCCGACTGATGTCGATTCGGTAATTCAACATCAATTCGTGGGTACCATTGTTTGGGTTCCACCAGTAATTGACCATAGGAATAGCTCAATGAGAACAGGAGTAAAACCAACAAACAATACGCATAATCAGTTATCTAATTAAGGTAATACTACCAGAAGCGGCGTTCCTGGAGCTTCCTTCACATCGGATAACAAAGTAGTATGCTCCTTCAATTACCGGATTTCCTGAAAGTGTGCCATCCCATTCATTGCCAAAGTATGGGCGTCGTTCATATAAAACATTTCCTTGCCGGTTAACAATAATCACCGTACAGTCGGGGTAACGTTCAATGTTCTCAATCACCCACAGGTCATTCCGACCATCGTTGTTTGGGGAGAATAGCGGTTTTGGCGATACATTTATTCCTTGTCCCACGGAGATGGTTACCTCTGCGGAATTTTGACAGCCGTTGGCATCTTCGGCGGTTACTGTATAGGTAATTGTTCTTATAGGGTTGGCATTTGGGTTTTCGATTGACGGATCACTCAAACCATCAATTGGCGACCACGAATAATTGAATCCTCCGGAAGCCATTAGTTGTACTGTATCGCCGGCAAATATCTTGTCTATATCAGCAGTCGCTGTAATATTTGGTAATGGCAAAGTTATTACTTCAATCTGTGCAGTAGCCTGGCACCCTGAGGCAGTAGTCACCTCCAAACTATAAATTCCCATCGCAGTTACCTCAATACTGTTGGTAGTAGCCCCATTGCTCCAGTCGTATGCTGTGAAAGTATCATCCACCCATAGCCTTATAGTCTCTCCCTCACACATTATGGTATCCTTGTCGGCCTGAATACTCACTGCTGGGGCATTTACTACCTCTATTGATCTAATAAATGTATCATTGCAATCTATATCATCATATCGAATAGACAAACTGACGGTAAAGGTGCCCAAACCGGTATAGGTATGGGAAGGATTTGCCTGGCTTGATACTCCACCATCTCCAAAATCCCATTGATAAAATATACTTTCAGTAGCATCAAATACCGATACATTAGTAAAGGTAGTAGGCAAATTCAGACAAGCCTCGTCCAGTGAAGTAAAGCCAGCGATGGGTGGAGTAAGCACCTTAATTGCCAGGGCCGGAGTAACTTTAGAACAATTGTCAGCATTGGTAATTCTTACCTGGTAGTTTCCACTGGCTGTGGCAGCGAACAAGTTGGTATTACCACTAACTATGTCAACTCCATCCAACAACCATTGATAGGATATGCCGGGCATCAGTGGTACGGACATTACTGCGGTTTTACCCTGGCAGAAGGTGGTTAAATCCGTAGTGCTAATTACCAGGTCAGGCGCCATACTTTCTACTACATCTGTAGCGCCCCATGTGCTCACACAAGCATCCAAGGTTACTTGCACTTGATAGGTACCTGCCATCACCGGATCGAAGTTTGGTATGATTGGATTTTGCTGTGTAGCACTAAAACCATTAGGTCCTGTCCAACTAAAGGTGGCTCCAGGAACATCAGGAGTGTACAACTCCAGGTCTGTTCCGGGGCAAACAGGGCCATTGTTCGAGGCTGCGGGAGCGCCACCGCCACCACCTATTACCACTACAGTTACACCGCTGGAAGTTTCAGCGCATGTACCATCTTGCGACGTTGCCACCACTGTATATACACCCGCTGTAGTAGCGTCAATAAAAGAAGTATTTACCCCAGTGGTTACACCGTCCAAGAACCATTGGTAACCAACACCTGATGCACCGCTAGCATTTAACCGGGCGGAGTTACCACTACAAATAGTTACCGGTCCAATTGGTGTAATAGAAGGTAAGTAACAGTTATCATTGAGCAGCACCCCAAGCTCATTTTTAGTGATACCATTGAATACAATATCAGGTTTCGAATCCCCGTTGATATCTCCAATTTTCACATTTCTTGTTTTATCATTTACGTCTATATCAAATCGCTCAAAAGAAAAGTCACCTGGGATACTAATGTTTCTCAGCAAAGTCATCCTCAAATTATCACTGGCGGACGCGACCACCAGATCCACCAATCCATCGCCGTCAATATCACCCATATCAAGGCCCTGGGGGAAATCGATAGTGCTTATAATTTGGGGTGCGCTAAATGAAATAGCATTGGCAATGTCGGTAGTTTGGTTTAGCAAAACCGAAAGATCAGCTGTCAGAAACCTGGAAACAGCGATATCCGCACGATCGTCCCCATCGAGATCTCCAATGATCAAGCTAGACAAATTACCGGACACATTGAACAGTACCACCGGACGAAACCCTACAGCACCTCCGGCAACGCTATTATTTTGGAGAATGTAAATATTTGAATTAAGGAACGGGTTAACTACAATTTCAGGCTTACTATCACCATTAATATCTTCAACCGACAGGCCCGCACTGTTTAGTGCGGTGAGCGGTAACCCAAAACTCACTTCCGGACCAAAGGAAATAACACCTGGTGTACTGAAGTTTCGGAATACCGACAGGTTAACTGTGGCCTGATTTGAGGCAATCAGTTCTGGTTTACCATCAAGGTTCAGGTCTCTAATGACTACTTTTCTTGGTCGCCCCCCCGCAGTGATTAACTCCTGTGGGCTACCAAAACTTATAGAGCCCAAGGTACTTTGGTTGCGAAGAACATAAATAGATGGCCCTCCTGATCTGGAGGCAACCAGGTCCGGCAAGCCATCACCATCAATGTCGCGACAGGTTATATTCAAAGTGTTTTGACCGATATTTAAGCTGGTCTTATTAAAATTCACGGTGATCAAAGTACTGACGTTTCTGAATACATCTATTAGCGCGGAGTTTTCGTGACTTGATGCCACATCGTTCATCCCGTCCCCATCAAAGTCACACATGCATATATCAAAAATCCCTGATTGTGCCGCGAAAGTGGATGGGCCGGTAAGCAAGCTCGGATCAAAAGCAGTGCCATTAAAACTGATGAAAAACAATTG
>QIMC01000333.1 GCA_003232185.1 Flammeovirgaceae bacterium
CTTCCTCTATGGGACAACTACCAGGATGCTTTACATTCGGATATTGCGGACATCGCAAATTTGAGCAATAAACCAGTAGCTGGGGCTATTACCGCAGCTAAATTTTTGGAGTATTTTATTAAGGATGAGCAGAAATGGGCGCACTTGGATATTGCAGGAGTAGCTTTTAAAGACACTGATCATGCACGTATGATGTCAGCTACCGGATACGGCATCCGACTGCTGGTTGATCTGGCCCAATCTCTGATAGCAAAGCAGACTTGATAAGAGCAAATTTCGTTTATCCATTTGTTTGTTAACTTGCCATCTTACTGTAAGCTTGCTACCCAACCATGAAAATATTAACCTATCCTTTGGTGTTTTTGCTTGGAATGTTATTAATGAACTGTACCACCCCAACCAAGCAATCTGGCGGTACAATTACCGTCAAAATCGATAACTTCGAGAAACACCTACAGGAATTACTGATTACCGCCGATAGTGGTACAGTAATTCAAATGCCGGAAGGGAAGTTTGATATCAGCAGATCGTTGTCTCTGGATGGAATAGCAGGCATCACCCTGAAAGGGAAGGGCAAACATAAAACCATTCTTTCTTTCAAAAATCAGATTCAGGGGGCTGAAGGCCTGTTGGTGAAGGCCAATAGTGTAACCCTGGAGGGGTTTACCATTGAAGATTCAAAAGGCGATGGGTTAAAGCTGTTGGACTCTTATGGTGTAATACTTAGAGACCTCAACATCACCTGGACCAATGGAGCAAATACTACTAACGGTGGTTACGGGATCTACCCGGTATCCTGTCAAAAGGTGCTAATTGAAGGTTGTGAGGCTTCCTATGCATCAGATGCAGGGATCTATGTTGGTCAAAGCACCGATGTTGTTATAAGGGAAAACTATGCCCATCACAATGTGGCGGGTATAGAAATAGAGAACAGTAGAAATGTAGATTGCTATCACAACAAGGCTGAAAACAATACCGGAGGAATTTTAATTTTCAATCTTCCTGATTTACCACAAGCTTTTGGATATAATGTACGGGTACACCACAATGTTTGCCTGGAAAACAATTTTAAGAACTTTGCCCCAGAAGGAGGCATGGTTAGGACATTGCCACCGGGCACCGGCATGTTGGTAGTGGCCCATAAGGATCTGGAGATATTCGAAAATGAAATTATAGGCCACAAGACTTTTGGGCTAGCTGTGATAAGTTATCAGTTTACACGCAGGCCCTTTGATGTGAAAAACGGCTTTGAACCTTTTTATTACAATGTTAATGTTCATGATAATGTATTCGAGCGATCAGATGATGTTGCCGATCAGACCACTGAATTTGGACAAATAGTGTCCGCCTTGTTTGGGGGGCTAGCACAAGACATATTAATTGATGGCATATTCAACCCTGAAATAAGTTCTGGTCAGTCGATATGTTTTAGCAATAATGGTGACGAATTGCGCTTTACAAACTTAAATGCAGCCGAATCTGAAGGAGTAGATGATATGCTCAAGTCTATGGATCACCACCTGGCAGCACTTGAATGCTCACTGCCTGCATTAACTGTTGAAGCACTTTAAAGTAATAGTTATAATGAATAGTTACCGGCGATTCAGCCTGCTTGGTTTGTGGATTTTGTTAACGGGATGCGGGGGAACCGCAGTTCAATTGAATGAAAACATGCCTCCTTTTACGAAGTTATCGGAATATCAGTTTTTTATAGAGGATATACAAGACCTCAAACCAAATGAAGGAGTTATGCCTTATGATTTGATTACCCCACTATTCAGCGACTATGCAGAAAAGGCTCGATTCGTCTGGATTCCCACAGGCAATAAGGCCAAAGTGGTCAATATCAACGAAAGTTTTGAATTCCCAATTGGGTCGGTAATAATTAAGAATTTCTACTATTATAATGACGCAGGTGATCCAAAAAAAGGAAGGCAGTTGATTGAAACACGTTTGCTAGTCAATAGAAAAGATGGCTGGGATGGACTAACCTACGTATGGGATGACCAACAGGATGAAGCATATTTGAAGATTGCCGGAGACATCAGAAAAGTAGATTGGATTAATGACCAGGGTGAATCAATAAACACCACTTTCATTATCCCTAATAAAAATCAATGCAAGGGGTGTCACGAATATAAAAAAGAGCTTCAACCCATAGGCCCTAAGGTACGATACCTGAATAGGATATATAACTACCAGGATGGCCCAATGAACCAGTTGGAGAAATGGCAGCAGCTGGGTTATCTGGAATCAATCTACCAAGACCCTGGTGCCCTTCCTAGGGTGGCATCATGGAACGATAAAAACGCTCTTTTGGATGATCGGGCATTGGCTTATCTGGAAGTTAATTGCGGTACCTGCCATCAAGAGAATGGCCCAGCATACATTTCGGGGCTTTTCCTTACTACCTTATCGGAAGATTTGAATCATTTGGGGATTTGCAAATCCCCTGTATCTGCTGGTAGTGGTTCCGGTGGTCATAAATATGATATTGTGCCAGGGGAAGCTGATGCCTCTATATTGGTTTATCGAATGGAAAGCCTAAACCCTGGGGAGATGATGCCGGAATTAGGCCGGAGCATGGTACATAAAGAAGGAGTTGCCCTTATCAGGGACTGGATTGCCTCAATGGAGGGAGCGTGTCCGGAAAGCCTTTAAAGAGTTATTAGTGATTGGTTTTTAGTTTTTAGTTATGAGCACTAAAATGTCCTGTTTTATTCTTTTATGCCTGTTTGGGTGTTCTTCTGCAATAAATGTTCATTCTGATGCACAAGGTCATACTGCTGAACCCGATGAGGCATCCCAAATGACCAATATCCACTTCAAAGCTACTGGAAATGAACCCTTTTGGTCATTGGAAATTAATTTTGATAAAAACATGCATTTTAAATCACTCAATCACCCAAAGGAGATTATCACCCCGGTGCCGGAACCAGATATTGCTCAGGATGTTCCAGTTAAGCGGTACTGGGCAATAACCGAATCAGGTGAGTTAATTGTTTCAATAATACCTGTATCCTGTACTGATAATATGTCAGGAGCGGAGTTTACCTATAAGGTTAGCGTACAGGCCAAAACATCCAGTGAAACCGACTACACAGACTTTGAAGGATGTGGTGGATATTTGGTGGATACCAGGCTGCATAATATTTGGGTGGTGGAGGAAATGGGTGGTCAGAAAATTGAATCTGCTGATTTTAATAATGGTGTGCCCACCATGGAGCTCTACCCGGAAGAAGGAAGAGTATCTGGTCATGATGGTTGTAACCGTTTTTTTGGAAAGATAGAAAATCAGCAAGGGGAGCTCAAATTTAGTGCTATGGGCTCAACCCGTATGGCTTGCCCCGATATGGAAAAGAGCGATCAGTTCCTGAAATTAATTAGTGATCAATCCTTTG
>QIMC01000359.1 GCA_003232185.1 Flammeovirgaceae bacterium
TCTGCATTGTCAGTACAGCTTACGCTATTACCCCACCATTCATGGGCAGTTTCATGTAAAATCAACTGATCATCAAAGTATCGACCAACAGCCACGCAGCTTTGGTGTTCCATAGGATAAGGTGATTGCACAATCTTAAATCCATCTTCACTAAAGGGATATGGGCCAAAATACTTTTCATAAACTTCAAGCATCCTTGGAACCATAGATAACCTCCCCTTGGCTAGCTCCTGATCTTGCTTTAGAAAAAAATATTCTAATGAAAAATCGGGTCCATTTTGACTCTCGTAGTTTGTATGGCTCTGCTCATAATCACCAATATGCACAGCGAGATTATAGTTGTTTATGGGATAGCTTACTTTCCATTGATATCTATTTTTCCCATTTCCTAATGACTCAGCTGATGCTAATTTGCCATTCGCAACTGCCAATAGATTTTCGGGAACCGTAATACTTATAGAGGCACTATCAGGCTCATCAGCCATATGATTCTTGGTAGGCCACCAGCCTTTTGGGCCGTATCCCTGACAAACAGATTGTATAAAAGGTTGACCTTGATCATCTTGTTCCCACATAAAGGCACCAGCCCAAATATCAAAGTCTATATCTAAAGGCCTTCCTTCATAATCTACATTAATTGAATAAATACTATCCTTTTTCAACGGCCTATTAAAATTAATATAGACGGCATCTAAATCTCTTTCATAGCCTACATCACTGTCATTAAATGAGATGCGGTTGATTTGTAAGTATTCAAGCAAATCAATTCTGATCTTGCTAGAAGATTCTATCATTTTGAAGGTGATTGTGGAGACTCCCTTAATCCATTCTTTGTCTGGATCAACATCCACATTTAGACCATAGTACCCCACATCGTAGCATGTGAGCAATGGAGTTAATGATCCAAAGAGAGTATCCGCACGGGTGAATTGATAAGTACTATGATTTCCAATTTTTAAAGGGCGGTCTTCTAAATAAGGCTTTTGGACATATGTGTTTGCTGTAGCTGAGACGTTTACCGGACGTTGCGAAATCGATTCGTCAACTAGTTTCGTTTCCAATGAGACATCTTCTATATCGTTGAAATATTTCCAAAAGGCAGAGTCATAGGGTTCTACACGATTGATCAGCCCTTTTTTTATTTTCAATTTATCGGGAGAAATTTTATGAACGTTCTCAGTAGTTACATTATTGATAAGTAATTCGGTAGAAAATGCAGCTTTAGAAGAGACCTTATTCTTAGTTAAGTCGTAACAGCGAAAGTCAAATTTTCTGAAAAAATAATAAGGAACCAATTCCCCATTTACTTTCCGATATTCGTATGCCTGGTGATCTACAATTGCCCCACATTTATCCCCTTCAGTGGTAACCTTTCTCCAGGCATAACTATTATGATCTTCTTCCTCTGCCTTAAGTATCAACTCATTTTTATAAACGGAGTAATCCTCTAAATCAACAATTACTCTGAGCTCTCTACTCGGGTTCACATTGGATAGAATGTAAACCAGTCTATCGTTGAAATAAGTGATTTTTTCTATTTTCAAAGGCAACTTCCAAACCGTATTTTTATATTTTTTAGCAAGTGAAATAAGGTTAATACCTCCATTCAAGAGCAATAGGAGATGATTGTGGCCTTCTTTAGTTTCAATGAATTGATCTACGTTTTGATGTCTGTCATAGACTTTTCGAAACTGTGGAATAACAATCTCCTTGAAATTTTGAACTAAGCTATTGTCATAAATTTCAACAGCACATTCCAAAGCACCGGTACGATCTGAACCACTGGTATGTATTTCTCGATAGAATCCATCAAGGCGGAACTGGCCTTTTAAAATACCGTTCTCATTTTGAATTTTATCGAGCGCAAGATTAAATATTTCTTCCGCGGAAAAGCTTTTGGCCTCTATTGGTACCTCCTTGAGATTAACTACTGCTTCTTGTAGCTCGACTGAAAGTTCTGCTGGCAAATCACTAACAATTCCGTAAAAGTTATTATACCCAACATGCGAAATAGTTAGCGAATCATTCATTAGTCTCTCAGAAATATTGAGGGAAAATACCCCATTTTCATTAGCAATTGTTCCAATTGATTTCTCTTTGATAAACACAGATGAAAATGGTAGTGGTTGTCCTGTTTGAGCGTCCTGAATGGTACCTGAAATAGTTTTGATATTCTGAGCTGGTGCAACTAATGTCACTATCAGAATAATTAGGGTCAGGAAGTACTTCATTCCAGGCAGGTCTTTGAAAGGATTAACGGAATGGCTAACCTCAAATTGCTCTGCACTAATTAGCCAAAATGCAGGTAGGGAAGTATCGCTCTGTTTTCGGATCATACGAAGACGGCATTGCGTTGTTAGGAATTAGCATATTAAACTTTGTTCTACAACAATTTTCTCCTAAATTCGTTCAAATGATAATATATACTATCAAATGATAACGGCAACAGATACCTCAACCAAACATTACAAGAAATTGATCCAAATTCTTGGCAGACGTTACCTTCGATTCAAAATTGAGAGTCCATATGACTTTATTCATATTGCTGCAAAAGGTGTTAATGCAAACGTGATTAAGAACTTTCGAGATTATTTTAATATCTCAAGAGAAGATACTGCGCACATGTTAAGTATTTCTTCTCCAACTCTATATAGATGGACTAGAGCTAATAAAAATCTGGAAAGAAACTATTCTGTTCAATTGTTAGAGTTAGCGGATCTTTTTCTCTATGGTTCAGAGGTTTTTAATAATAAAGAGAACTTTATCAAATGGTTGTACTTACCTAACACGGCTTTAGGGGGTTTTGAACCGCAAGATCTAACAGGAGTACCCGGAGGCATATCAAAAGTAAGAGATATCCTTGGTCGTATTGAGAATGGTGTTTATAGTTAATAGTAAGTGATTGTCTATAGGATTACAGGCACTAAACACGCAAGCGACCTTACTGGTACGGGAGCGGCAATGTTCGGAGGTAGATGGAACAAAAAGGGGACTCCTGTTCTGTACACTGGAGAAAGTAAAGAAATTGCTTTACTTGAAATTATAGTTCATACTCCACCAATGTTGGTTCCCAATCTTGATGTTTTGAAGATTGAAATACCTGATTCAATTTCAGAAATAACCATAAAGTCCCTTCCTAAAAACTGGAAGGACTACCCAGCCCCTACAATTCTTTCGGAGCTTGCTGAAAGATGGATTAAGGAGGCCAAAACGATTGCCTTAAAAGTACCTAGTTGTGTGGTATTTAGTTCGCATAATTATATTTTGAATTGTCGTCATCCCGAATACAGTAAAAGGATGAAAATCTTAAAACATGAAAATTTCCATTTTGATTCTAGATTAATAAAATAAATTGTGTTTGATAGAGATCATTACTGTATTCGGCTTGGACAAAGCACTTCGGACATCACCTTATACACATCGCTAAAATCAATTCTGGGAGACATATTGAATATGGCGTGAGTCTTCGGTCAGGTGCCCTTCACTATGCGCAAGTGACCCTTCGAAGGAGTCTCCGAGGGAGCTCTTTGGACTTTCGGAACACTTGCGCTAATTAACATCAAATAAACAGCATACCTCAAACAACTACCCACAGAAGAATCAGCATCACCACAGCCATCACACCCACTGC
>QIMC01000300.1 GCA_003232185.1 Flammeovirgaceae bacterium
GATGAGCTGATTCGTGGTTTCCGCCAAGAACGCATTTTGGATTAATTGGGGCTATCGGTTATCTTGCTCCTAAGAGAACTCATCGACTTTCCGCGAAAATAGCAAATTCCAATATGCAATTACTATATGCCCTCTTTGCTCTTAGTTTACTGTTTATCCTGTCACCATTTAATACTATCTACGGCCAGGAAAAGATACAATTAGATACTTCTGAATGCATTAGAAAAAAGGGAAACGTTAAGCAAATCTATTACAAAGATGGGACAGTAAATAGGTCAGCACCGACAATGCAGCCAGATTTTACTCTATTCCTTTTTGGAGATGTCGGCAACCCGCATTGTGCTGAAGCAGTAAACAATCATTTTTATTCAAAATTATTGAAGCACGAAACTGAAAGCACGGTCCTTTTCCTGGGAGATAATGTTTACCCAAATGGAATCCCTTACAAATCAGGGAAGAAAAAGGAAATAGCCCAAGCCAAGTTGAAAGTGCACCTTAATGAGCTAGTCGATTACACACATCGGGCCTATTTTCTTGCCGGCAATCATGATTATCATAAAGTATTCAAATCACCCAAGCGGATCGTAGCCCAACAGCAATTGATCAGTAGTTTTAACAAAAAAAGTAAAGGAGAAATAGCTTTTAGGCCATTAGATCAAGCGGGTAATATGGTAGAACTGATAGAATTAAACCCAAGAATCGGCCTGATTACCATGGATTCGGAATGGGCCATTAAGAAAATTAATAAGCGAAAAAAGATCCAAAAACTATTCCGGGAACCCTTAAGGAATGCGCTGAAGCAGTCTGAAAAGTATGAATATCTAATTATTGCTGCCCACCACCCCATGTATACGGTGGGTGACCATGGTCACGAAAAACTCTTTATAGCCTCCGAAGACCTTCACCGAAAGAAGTACCTGAAATTCATCAATGAAATAGTGCCCAACTTGCCTTCAGGAGTAAAAGTAATCTATGCAGCGGGACATGATCACTCCATTCAGTACATAAAACTAGATGGATTCGCACAGATCATCAGTGGCTCGGGCAGCAAGTCAAATCACATTATTGAAGGCAATATTCCATCAGACTCACTGAATATTGCCCTAAAGAACCGTTTGGCAGATAAGAAGCTGATGAGGAAAAGGAGCCGATTTAAAACTGCTTTGAACAAATTGGAGTTTGGCACTAACTATAAGGGCTATGTTCAACTTGAATTTTATAATAATGATGTTGAAGGAGTATGGATGAAAGTACTGGCCTTAGAAGATGAAGTGAAACAGGTGTACTCTAATAAAATTTTCTAACAGTTTGAAGAAAGTCAAAATCATCTGGTCAAAAAACGCCTTGATTGAAGGTTTGATCCGGTTTAAAAGAATACTCCCATTCGAATAAAAACACCCTCTTCATCGTCATTTGATTGCGTATATTCCAATGAGAACACTGCTTGGCCCATAGGAGAGATCCAGATACCTCCACCGTATCCCCGATGCCACTTGGCCTTCTCATCATCAATGAGAAATTCATCTTCATTATCAGTCCAAACCCTGCCAATATCATGTATCAGAGTGATCCCAAAACTTCCCGGAAACAATGGTGTCTGATACTCCATCAACCTAATGCGTATATCGGTGTTCTGATACAAGGTTTCGTCTCCTGCAAAACGTGATCGTCGATATCCCCTCAAGGTGTTAAGTCCGCCTAGTCTTGGTGCCTGGTAGAACTCAAAGTCTCCAAAATTTGCGGAACCGCCAACCCGTAGAGCTATGGTGGTTCTTAAGGATCCGCCAAATGAAATATAGGTGGCAATATTGGAACTAATATTCTGATAGCTTTTGGCTTCATCTTCAATTTGCCAAACTGCTTTGGCGCCCAGATTCCAAATAATCCCCCGAGTTGGGAAAATAGCTGAATTTCTAGTATCAAACTTGTAGTTAACTGTGCCTCCGACATAATTTCTTCTCATGTTCAATAATGGGGATTCAGAATCATCCCCCCTTCCGATAGAATCGGCATACTGAAGAATAAATCGTTCGGGTTCATCATCATTGTCTATGGCATTAATATTTACCGAACGAAAATAAGTTCCGAATCGAATATTATGAAATCCGTTATCTGAAGTGTTCCGAATACCTATCCCCAAACGAAAATTCTGATATCTGGCACGGTAAAATTGAGAGTCTCTATCCCTGGCCTCTTCATCAACCCCGGTCTGGTTTCCCATACCATAGAAAAAGTCCGCAATTCCAGGCACAAACATATCCACTCCCAGCAGAAAGTCCCATTTGTTAATAGCATCAGTATAAATAGAAGTATACCTTAAATTAAAGGACCCTGATCTTGGGGCAATCATGGCTCGTATATTGTGACTGGTCCCGAAAGGTTGTTTTCTAAACTTCTGTTTTATAAAGGATGCTCCACCACCAATAAATATTCCGTCATCGGGGTTGAATCCACCAAGTAACTGCGGTAGAATTTTATCGTATTTAAATGCTAGTCTATTGTAAGAATTTATGTATCTGTCCTTATCTGATGTTTTGTCCTTAATTTTTCCTCCGTCGGCTATTTTTATTCCCTTGCTTTTGTCATAAGCGATAATGCGCTTACCGCCGTTTACTTTTGACCAATCCAATATTTCATCATCACCCTTTCCACCAATCACCCGTATTTTTATAGCCTTATTTCCCTCACCGGAAAAAATAAATAAATCATCCGAGCCGAGTCCATATAGACGAACCTCATTGGTTTCCTTGGACTTAAAAACCCTTTGATAAGTCAGGGTACCCATTGAGTCCTTTTTACTAAATTGATATACCTTAACTTCAGTGTCACCACTACTGATCCGATTTACCTCAAATCTTTCTTTCTTATCGGTTCCAACCACATCGACCTCTTCTGCCAGGAACAAATAATAATCCAGAGCATACTCCACCATATCATCTCTTCTCCGTTTCAATTTATCAATGATGGTTTGGCCGTTCAGCTGATAAATTTCATCCGGAAAATCCTTTATGGCAGTTTCAATGGTTTGATCATCCACATTCTTGATTAACTCATTAGCCATGGATATCCACTCTTCTTTAGCGGGTTCAGTAAGGAAGCTCCTGTCAAAATATCTTGCATTGAACCCCAATCCTTCGATGTCTTTGACCTTGTTATGAAATCCTTGAAATTTTGGTTCACCCCACTTATGCGAAATACTTTTAAGAATGGTGCCATCTGACCAGAAAAATGCCTGGTCTCTGTCTCTGGGAATTGGTTGGTAATAAGTATTGTGGTCATCCTCAAAAGAAGCCCACCGCCATTGATCGTCATGTCTGTCCCAATCACCAATTAGTATATCAAACAACCTGGAACGCAATACCTG
>QIMC01000483.1 GCA_003232185.1 Flammeovirgaceae bacterium
TCTATATACCATTAGAGCGCGATGATTGGGTAAAATTATCCAATTATAGGGAATAGTTACAGGAACAATTGGGATTTGTTTTTCAATGGCGATTCTGAAGGCACCATCCTTGAATGGATCAAGATTGGGTGGATCTTTTTCCGTTCCACCTTCGGGAAACATAACCAAGCTAATCCCTTGATTAAGGATGTCGGCTGCTCTTTGCAATGTTTGGTAACGGCTTTTCAAACTGGCCCGGTCAACTGTAACATGGATTTTTTTAAATATATAACCAAACAATGGCACTTTGGCTATGGAGCTTTTTCCTACAAACACAAATCGGTTTTTAATCAGGCCAATCAGCGGTATATCCAAAAAAGATGCACAAAACACATACTGAGATTCCGGATCCAAAGCTGTATGATAGATTTGTTTAACTGGGATAAACGACAACCTCCAAAACCACACTGCCCACCAATAATTTAATTTTGATGCATATTTACGCCACTGCTTCCTTTGTATAAACAGCAGAAACAGGGGGGTAAATATTAGGAAAATCAGGCTAAAAATCGCGAGACAATAGCGTGAGTAGATCCATCTTAGTGCCGCCTTCATTTCTCAAATGTAATACTATTCCAAAAACTATCTTGAGTTTAGTCTGATTGGAACCCATTACCAGATAACATCCGATTGGTCTTTTGGTGAAAGCGATAAACCAGCAATACCGCAGCAAAAGACAATCCAATCAACAATCCATACCAGATACCGGTAGCACCCATCCCATAACTAAACCCCAGAAGATAGCCTACCGGTAGCCCAATCACCCAATAAGCGATAACCGCAATGACCGTAGGCAGCTTAACATCCTCAATTCCCCGCAGGGCTCCCATCGCCACTACCTGTACTCCATCTGATATTTGGAAAAAAGCTGCTACCACCAACAATTTGCCGGCAATTTCAATTACTTCCATATCATCGATGTAAAGTGATGGAAAATAGTTTCTTAAAGCAAGGAACATTAAGGCCGCCACCCCCATAAATATTATTACCATCACAAACGAAGTTTTGCCTACAGTACGAAGATTTAACATATCTTTTCTTCCTAATTGATTGCCAACCCTGATAGTAGCCGCTGAGGCAATTCCAGTGGCCATCATATAGCTGATAGAGGCCAAATTAATGGCTATTTGATGAGCTGCTAGTGTTTGTGTTCCCAGCCAACCCATCATGATGGCGGCAATTCCAAATGCGCTAACTTCAAAAACAAACTGAAGGCCGGCCGGCACGCCCACTTTTAAGATTCTTTGTATGGCGGCCTTAGAAATATGATAAAAAGAAAATGCTTTTCTATAGACCTTGAACCTGGCTGCATAATAAATGAACAATCCCATAACGGCTGCCATAATCGCCCGGGAGATTAGTGTAGCCCATCCTGCTCCGTCCAGCCCCATGGCTGGAAATCCCCATTTGCCGTAAATTAACAAATAGTTTAATAAAATATTGACCGCGTTGGCTGACAGAGTAATGTACATAGCCTGGCGTGTATGGCCCAGCCCCTCAGCAAACTGCCGAAAAGATTGAAATACCATATAAGGAACTAGTGAAATAGTTATTATCCTCAAGTATGGAATGGCCAATGTTACCACCTCTGCCGGCTGATTTATATAGTAGAGAACCGGGGTGCAGAGCACTACTCCCAGAGCCAATATTACTCCAAGAATGTTGTTTATCAACAGGCCGTTACTAAAAATTGTGGTGATTTTGTATTGATCCTTCTGCCCATCAGCAGCAGCAACCAGGGGGGTAATTGCATAAGATACACCAAGGCCAAATACCATGATCACATAAAAAATAACATTAGCCAGAGAGGCAGCAGCCAAATATTTCGCCCCCAGTTGCCCTACCATCAGGCTATCAGCAACTCCTACCAATACCTGGCCCAGTTGACTCAGCATAACCGGATAGGCTAGAAAAAAATTCCTTTTGTAGTGTTCCTTGTAACTGTGCGTGAGCATTACAGACCTTTTATCCTGGCTAGTTTTAAGATGCTGGCTACACTGATGCTATCCGTTATTACCTCTGTCATAACTAAATCAACTACTTTTGAAAAAGGCAGTCGTTTTATTTGAATATCCTCTGTGTCATCAAATTGAGGTGCACCCAATATCAGGTTTTCTGCCAGAAAGGTATATCCAAGCTCATCTGTAACACTATTGGAAGTATGAATCGTCAACAACTGGGTCCACTTGCCGGCTGTAATTCCAGTTTCTTCCTTCAGTTCTCTTTGAGCCCCCAGTAATATATCCTCTTCCAAGGGAACTCCACCCATGGGAATTTCCCAACTATATTGCTTCAGGGCATATCGATACTGACCCACAATCCAGGTATAATCATTTTGGTCAACAGGTATTATGGCTATTGCCTTGTTTTTAAATAAAACCTTTCCATATATCCCTGGGTTTCCAGATGGGTTTATTACCTGGTCTTCCTCCACTATCAGCCACGGATTCTCATAGACTTTCTTATTACTGATGGTTTGCCATCGATTTGGAGTAGGCTTCATATTTGTAAACATATACCCAATCTGCTACAAATTTCAAATTTGTCATTTTATTTAGCTTCTGATTCTGCCTATCTTTAGAGCAAGAAAATATGCTTAAATCGCGGTATTACAAAAGTAGAATAGAAGCTGGCTGTGATGAAGCAGGTAGAGGATGTCTGGCTGGTCCGGTGGTAGCGGCAGCAGTGATTCTACCCGCTGACTACCAACACAAAATCCTTACAGATTCCAAAAAGCTGACTAAAAAACAACGCAATGAGCTGCGCTGTGAGATAAAAGAAAAAGCCATTGCCTGGGCAGTAGGAGTGGTGAGTCATCAGGAGATCGATGAGATAAATATTCTAAATGCTTCTTTTCTAGCAATGCATCGCGCAATTGATCAACTAAGAAACAGACCACAATATCTGTTGATCGATGGCAATAGGTTTAATGAATACCCGGATATCCCACATCGGTGTATTGTGAAAGGAGACAGTAAATACTTTTCGATCGCCGCTGCTTCGGTACTGGCAAAAACACACCGGGACGAGTTTATGGAGCAACTGGCTGAAAACCATCCTGAATATCATTGGAATACCAACAAGGGGTATCCCACCAAAGAGCATCGTTCTGCCATACGAACTTATGGTATCACGTCTTATCATCGCCGTTCTTTTCAGCTGTTACCAGGATGAGGGACGAGGGACGAAGGACGAGGGACGAAGGACGAGGGAACGAAGGAGTTAGGGAACGAAGGAGTTAGGGACGAAGGGGTTAGGGACGAGGGACGAGGGGGTTAGGGACGAGGGACGAGGGGGTTAGGGACGAGGGACGAGGGGGTTAGGGACGAGGGACGAAGGACGAAGGACGAATTAATATTTACCAAACTCCCTTTACCAAACGTCCCCTCCACGGAGGGGAAACAGGGGTGGGTAATGAGTAAAAAGAAAGCATAATTTATAACTCATAACTTATTTGCCTAGCTTTGTGGCAAACCGACAAAGATGGATCTAAAACAAGTTGCACTAGCTAAAATCCATGAATCACTTGGCGCACGAATGGTGCCATTTGCTGGTTTCAATATGCCCCTCCG
>QIMC01000196.1 GCA_003232185.1 Flammeovirgaceae bacterium
CCAATGTTGGTAATATAATAATCCAGGTCTCCATCTTCATCATAATCGCCATGGGCTATGCCCATACTGTTGATCTCTATGCTCATCCCGGAAATTTTGGCTATTTCCTCAAAAGTGTTTTCCTGAAGGTTGTTCAACAGCAATTTGTTTCCCTGATAAAAATCCCCAAAATCGTTTAATACGAAAAGGTCGGCATCGCCATCTTGGTCAATATCTGAGAAGGAAGCCACCAGGGTGCACCCTGCCTGTTCGGCGGACAAAGGATTATCAATTTTATTAAAACGCCCGGTACCATCATTTTGATAGAAGAAGTCAGGTTCAGCAGAAATGATATTTCGTGGAAACGGATCACCGCTGTAGTTTACATAGTTTCCCACATAAATGTCCAGATCTCCGTCCAGATCGTAATCGGCCATGGTAGCAGTGCTGCTCCAGGCTTCATGGGTGATGCCCGCTGAAATAGATATGTCTTTGAACAGTTCTCCTTCTTCATTTTTAAGCAGGTAGCAGCGCTGGTTCTCGGACGTAGTAATAAACAGGTCAATAAAGCCATCGTTGTCTATATCCCCGACAACCACACCCATAGTTTTGACAATATTGAGCGCTGTGATGCGCATTTTTTTTGTCACATCTTCAAATGTCCCATTCCCAAGGTTTTCGTAAAGTTTGTCGTCATTAGATCCTCCGGTAAAATAGATGTCTTCAAACCCATCATTGTTAAAATCAAAAACGGCTACACCTCCCCCCATCATATTGGGATCGTAGGCATAATGATCAACGCCCAGATTCTGGGCTTGTTCGCTGAAAATCTGTGCTTTGGCAAAGTGATGGGCAAATAGGAAAACAGAAAGCCCAATATATTTAACAACTATCCTCATAAGATGGATTTTATGGTATTAAACCTCCCTTATATATAATGCAGCTATGCTGCGTTAGGAATTATTCAGGTAAAAAAAATCGGTAGTAAAAAAGAAATACCATTTCCCCTTTATACTACCGAAAAATAAATAGCCCTTTTATTCGTAACCCGGGTTCTGGGTCAAATTTACATTTGCATCAATATCTCCCTGAGGGATCGGTTGCAACATATACCGTGCAGGAAATATATTGCTATGTGTGGTGACCTCAAAGGGGGTAAAGATCAGTTGCGCCGGATCAAACACATGCGTTGGGCCTCCATCTCCTGCCGTAGGCACTCCATTGCGATCGATTCTAATGCCATTAAATGTCTTGTTGTCCAATACATTGATGGCTTCATCCCATCTTATCAGGTCGAACCAACGATGGTTTTCAAAGACCAACTCAACTCTTCTTTCCTGACGTATTGCACTACGCATTTCATCTTGTGAAAGCCCGGCGGGAAGGTTGGGCAGTGCAGCTCTGGTACGGATGCGATTGATTGCATCGTATACTTTAGCAGAAGGGCCATTTTCTTCGTTTTCCGCTTCTGCATAAATCAGTAGTATTTCCGCAAAGCGTATTTCCTGCCAACTGGTTTTGCCTATACGGGCAGGGCCAAAGCCAAGGCTTGGATCTATAAATTTTCTTATCATGTACCCGGTAACGGAAGCATTTCCATCCCTGATAGGGCCCGGGCCTTCATTAAAAGCATTCCACTCCATGTCGATGAAGGGCTCCCCCCTCGATGGTGCCACTTCGGAAAATTCAGAACCATGGTGGAAAATAGAAGCATAAAACCTGGAATCCCTGCCCGTATAAGGGTCGTTTGGGTCGTACCCCGAGGCTCCATCTGTTATTGGCAGCCCGTTTTCCATTTCGAATGCATCGACCAACTCTTGTGTAGGATCGGTTTGCCCACCGTTGTCATTTCTCCACCTTACGGGCCAGTTGCCCTGATCAAAAGCATGTGCTTTTTCTGGTGGTAAAAACAATATTTCATGGATGGTTTCCACATTACCCCCTTCTGAAAGAAAAAGATTGGTGTAATTCGCCATTGCTTCGGCACCATTGGCGGGATTGGCCCCATATAGTTCAAGTATATCCCCATCCGGGCCGGTAATCAGGCGATCGGCCAGTGCAACTGCATCTGCATATCTTTTGGCAAAAAGCATGGCCCGGGCGTTCACGGCTATGGCAGCCTGCTTTGTAAGTGCCCCTGCACCAGCTTCGGATTTATTGGGTAAAATAGCATCAGCGGCGTTCAGTTCATCGAACACAAATTGGTAAACTTCTGCTGCAGGTGTCCGAGACGGAAAAATATCATCTTCCAAGCTTTGTGCAACCGTAATCAAAGGTACATCGCCATACCTGCGAACCAAATCAAAATAAAACCACGCCCTGACAAAACGGGCCTGAGCACTGATTTCCGATTTGAATGCAGCATCGAAGGAGGAAGCTTCCACTCCGGCAAGTATTTCAGCGACTTGCCTGATCGTTTGATAGGCCCTTTCCCAAATATCCAGCCCCCCCATGTTGGTAGGGCGCATATTGCCTGTTCTTATCACGTCATTGGCGTCTACCCACCCACTTTTGGCGCGCGCTTCATCCGTGATAGAGGCCAGTAAATAAGCACGTCCAAAACCGTCTTCTCTGGCCCTGCTATACTGCCCACTGGGCAATTGGCCAATTATACTGTTCAGAAATGCCTGCGTAAGTGCCTCATCAGAGAACACAGAAGAAGAAGCCAATTGGTCTATAGGTTCTCTATCTAGAAATTCATCATCACAGGCCGAGGTAAGCACCATACCTAATATCAAATATATTATATATTTTTTCATTTTTTTTTAGTTTTTCTGTTCTTAATCTAAAACCCTATTGATACGCCAAATGAAATTGTCTGGGCAAGCGGATAAAAAAGTGCGTCACCATCATTGCCTTCCGGATCTCCCAACGAAACATTGGTGATCGTCAATAAATTTGAGGCTGAAACAAAAACATCCAGTTGCTCGATCCCAATAGATTCAAAAAAGTTGGTAGTCGAAGCAAAATCATAGCTCAGCTTTACATTCCTTAGCCTGAAGAAGCTTATTTCTTCGATCCAAAAATCACTGTTTTGATTGTTGTTGCTATTACCATCCGGAATAATTCTGGGATACCTGGCATCCGTATTTTCTGGACTCCACGAATCTTGCAATACGGCAAAATTATTTCCTACACCCAATAGAAAGCCCTGTGGCATGATTACCCGGGAATAATCGGAAGCACCCTGAAATTTAAGGGACAAATCAAAACCTTTGTACCTGACCCCCATGTTCAACCCATATATAAGGTTAGGTGTATTGCTGGAACCAATAATCGACCTGTCATCCTGATTGATCTGGCCATCCGGCATGCCGGTAAGGTTGCCATCTGCGTCCCTTCCATTAAGGTCTATATAGCGAATATCATGGGTTGGTCCGTTATCTATTTCCTCCTGACTTTGGTATAATCCATCGGAAAGAAACCCGATGCGAGTACCTACTTCTTTTCCTGTGACACTGGCACCCGGCAATACCTCAGCAGGCTCGTCTATGAAAACAATTTCATTGTTGGCAATAGTAATGTTAGGACTTATCTCATAAGAAAAATTCCCGATATTATTGCTATGAGAGATAAGTGCCTCCCAGCCCCAGCTATCCACAATCGCTATATTTTCATCTGGGAGATTTGCTCCGAAAGTCTGGGGAACAGACAGGCTTCTTGGGGCGAGGATATTATCCGTGCGTTTAAAATAATAATCCAGTTCCAACTCCAATTTTCCATCAAGAAAGCCTGCTTCAATCCCAATATCCGCGGTTTCAGCAATTTCCCATGTAATACTGGGATTTGGTATTCCTGTTGGGCTTATACCTTGCTGGAAGATACCGTCCTCGACATAACCACCCCCAAATTCAAATCCAGCCAGGAATTGGAAAGCGTCGACGCGATCGTTACCGGTGATGCCCCAGGAAGCCCTGGCCTTTAAATTGCTGATAAAGCCCACACCGGACATAAAAGGTTCCTCAGAGATTCTCCAACCGGCCGAAAATGCAGGGAAATACCCACTTCTTCCCTGACTGGGAAAGATATGAGATTGGTCTATCCGGAGGTTTGCCTGAAAAAGGTATTTGTTGTCAAACCCATAATTAACCCTGGCCACATAACCTCTTCTTGCTGTTTCGGAAGCAGTGCCATTGTTCTGGTCATTTTCAATACTTCCGGCAAAAAATTGCTGAATAACTGGGGATATAAACCCGTCCCGAAAAGCCCCAAGTTGGTCAAAATTAGTTTCGATTTGCTCAAATAACCCAAGGGCGGAAATAAAATGTTTTCCAAATTCTTTTTCATAATTAAGGCTCAACTGAATGGTCTGTTGTGTCAGATCAGTCCTTATTTCGTCCAAGGTACGGATATTATCACTGACCAGCCCTATAAATTCCCCGGTGGCTTCATTTCGCTGGTAGGTGGTAAAAGAGGTAAAGAACGTCCTGTTTTTTGTATTGGTGCGGTCATACGAAAAAAGGGCACTCGCCTTCAAGCCTTCTATGCCAGGGATATCATAAACCAAGCGTATGTTGCTCTGGAAAAGGTCGTTGGTACGCGTCTCACTTCCATTCCTATTGGCGGCACCCACAGAGCTTCCCCTAAACCCGTCGAAACCCAATGCCCCCGGGGGTAAACCTGCGGTACCTGGCCGTCCGTCCAAAAACACCGGGTTCAGTGGATTGGCCCTAAGTGCACCTTCGAATATCAATTGATCTCTTGCTGATGACCGTTCCCTGTCTTCCAGCCTTCCGGCCAGGTCAAGGCTCATGGTTAACCTTTCGGTCAGTTGAACATCAAAATTTGAACGGAAACTGTTTTGTTTGTAATTTGTACTCTCCATAAAACCACTCTGGTTAAGTAAGCCATAAGAAAAGAAGTATTTGATAATGTCCGTTCCGCCACTTACCGAAAAATTGTGTTGTTGCATAGGTGCCGAATTGGTCAGGGTGGCTTCCCACCAATCAAAACTTTCCAACCTGCTATTTTGCGCATCGGATACCAGATCGTCGAACGGCAGTTGGTCAGGTGCTGTCCCTTGGTTTAGCAGTGCTTCCCTAAAGGATAAAACATATTGGTTGGCATCCATCAGATCAGGTCTTCCGGCGGGGGATTGCGACGAAAATATGGAAGAGAAATTAAAAGAGGGCTTGCCTATCTCGCCCCTGTTGGTGGTGATCAGCAATACTCCATTGGCTGCCCTGGAACCATATACAGCAGTAGAAGCAGCATCTTTAAGCACAGTAACACTCTCAATTTCATAAGGGTTTATCCTTGAAAATGGCCTTACAATTCCGTCAACAAGTATAAGAGGATCACTGTTTCCGATAGTACTTCTTCCTCTGATCTGAAAATTAGCATCATCAAAACCAGGTTGTCCGCTTGTTTGTATCGCAAGAACACCTGTCACTTTCCCTGCCAGGGCTCCTGATAAATTTGGTATAGGGGAAACTGTTAAACTCTTCCCTTTCACTGTAGATACGGCACCGGTCACATCACTTTTTTCTTGTGTACCATATCCTACTACCACAAGTTCTTCCAATTGGGTGGCATCTACTACCATTTGTATGTCGATAACACTTCTATCGCCAATAGCCACAGTCTGGGATACATATCCTACATATGAAATGATCAAGGTTGCGTTTTCGGGAACCCTCAAATTATAGTTACCACCAGGGTCTGAAATTGTTCCGTTAGTAGTTCCTTGCTCGACAATAGAAGCTCCAGGAAGACCAATACCGGTTTCGTCGGTGACTTTACCAGAGATGTCGACATCTACAAGTACTTGGTCAATCACGTCATTAATGCTAGTTTGTGATCCGTCCTTTTTACTCACATAAATGTTTTCATTGACCCTTTTGAATTTAACATTTACTTCCTTTGAAAAATGTATTAATAAATCCATCATAGAATATTCTTTCAGGAAAAGGCTTACATTTTTCGTTCTATTGAGAAGGCTTTTTTTGTACACGAAATTAAAACCCACTTCCCGTTCTATGCGGGCTGTCAACTGAACGTCTTTCAGTTCAATGGACAGTATCACTTCTTCTAATTTCATCCTTTGGGCATTGCTCTCTTTTGCTACCAACAAACTGCAAAGCAAGCATTGAAGAAACAACCCATAAAATGCACATCTAGACATATGCCGGATTTGTTTAAGTAATATTGATTGCATAATTTTACTCTGTTTTTAATGAATTAATTTTTTGTTGAAAACGGTAGGTTCTGAAATTGCAGGGATTGTCATAAATTTTCTGGTAATTTCCGAACCGGGGAGCCGGTATTATTCTTTAATACCGGCTTACTTTTTTTACTTTTTAACCTGTATTGTTTTTCATCATTTGTATAGTTTTAGTTTTTAAATACACTTACTTTCTTTTCATTGATGGTGTAAGAGAAATCTTCCTGATCCTTACTCAATACATCCAATACATACTCCAGGCTTTTATCTTTGAATTTTCCAGTAAACCCTGTTTCAATTTTGTCGCCGCTTCTAATGTGAAAAGTGACCCCATACCACCTCTCAAGGGCCTTAGTCATATCATTTAATCCTGCATCTTTGAAATATAATGTTTGGTTTTTCCAGGCCAGTTCCTTGTCAGCATTAAAGGTAACTTTAGAAAATTCATGAGAGTTCTTGTTGAATGAAGCCAT